>NZ_JAALEE010000491.1:0-1040 GCF_014145265.1 Dietzia sp. CW19
TGACGGAGGGGACGATCACCGGACCCACCGGGGCCTCGGTCGGCCGGATCTCACGCGCGTCGTCGGAGGACGCACTGGACGGGTACGTCCGGCACCTGCTCGACGCCACGCCCGGGCGGCTGGACGGGCTCGTCGTGGTGGTCGACTGCGCCAACGGGGCGGCCAGCGTCGCGGCGCCGCGTGCCTACCGCGACGCGGGGGCGACCGTGATCGAACTCCACGCCGACCCCGACGGGTACAACATCAACGACGGGTGCGGCTCCACACATCTGGATGACGTCCGCGCCGCGGTGCGCGAACACGGTGCGGACCTCGGTCTGGCGCACGACGGCGACGCCGATCGCTGCCTGGCCGTGGACGCCTCCGGCGAGGTCGTCGACGGTGACCAGATCATGGCGATCCTCGCCCTGGCGATGCGGGACTCCGGAGAGCTGGTGGGTGACACCCTCGTGGCGACCATCATGAGCAACCTCGGCCTCAAGGTGGCCATGCAGGCCGCCGGGATCCACGTCACCGAGACCAAGGTGGGGGACCGCTACGTCCTCGAACGGCTCCGCGAGGGCGGGTACAGCCTCGGCGGAGAGCAGTCCGGTCACCTCGTCCTCCCCGCCCACGCGACCACCGGGGACGGGGTCCTCACAGGACTGCGCATCATGGCCCGGATGGCGGAGACCGGCAGCCCCCTGTCCGAGCTCGCCGGCGTGATGACGGTCCTGCCGCAGGTGCTGATCAACGTGCCGGTGGACGACAAGGCCGCGGTCGTGTCGTCCTCGGTGGTGGGCGATGCCGTGGCCGAGGAGGAGGCGCGACTGGGTTCGGGCGGCAGGGTGCTGCTGCGTCCCTCGGGAACCGAGCAGCTGGTCCGCGTCATGGTCGAGGCGGAGGACGCGCACTGCGCCCGCCAGGTGGCCGAGCGACTGGCGGGGCTCGTCACCGCGGTCTGAGCCCCGGTGCGGTGGCCGGGCCCCACTCCGGGTGACGCCCGGCTCAGCTCCCGGTGAAGCTCTTGGCCAGCTTGAGCAGCGGCGGCGCCCCCGCCA
>NZ_JAALEE010000492.1:0-943 GCF_014145265.1 Dietzia sp. CW19
CGTGGCCAGCGCCGCGGTGACCTCGCCGTCGAGACCGGGGGCGACGACGACGGGGGCCGCGTCCGAACCGCCGTCGGCGTCACCGGGGTCGGCGCCCGCGGCGATACCGACCACCACCACCTCGGACTCGACAGGCGTCGTGACGGCCTCGATCGCGGCGAGGTCCGGGCTGTGGGTGAGGATCGACTGCGCGGTGGGCATGAAAGCACTCCTGGTGGTCGGCGGGGACGTACGGGACGTGTCAGATGCCCTGATGACGTGGCGGGACCGCCACGGCCAGGGCACCATAGTCTATCGACTACCGTGGGAGCGGAGCCGTACTGGAGAGCGCGAGGAGTGGCCACATGACAGACACCGGGGACCTCTACGAGGGGCCGCTGCACTCTCGTCACGTGGAGGCCGGGGCCACCTTCGCCCCCTTCGGTGGCTGGTCGATGCCCGTGCAGTACTCGGGCACCGTCGCCGAGCACCACGCCACCCGCACGACCGTCGGGTTGTTCGACGTCAGCCACCTGGGCAAGGCGCTCGTGACCGGCCCCGGCGCCGCCGGGTTCGTCAACACCTGCGTCACCAACGACCTCGACCGGATCTCCGCCGGCAGCGCCCAGTACACGCTGTGCTGCGACGAGTCCGGGGGAGTCGTCGACGACCTCATCGCCTACCGCGTCTCCGACTCCGAGATCTTCCTCATCCCCAACGCCGCCAACACCGCCGAGGTGGTGCGGCGGATGCAGGCCGCGGCGGCCGAGCGGGCGCCCGAGGTCAGCGTCACCGACGAGCACCGCTCCCGCGCCGTGATCGCAGTGCAGGGCCCGCTCGCCGGGGAGGTCCTCACCGCGGTCGGCCTGCCCATCGACCTGGACTACATGGCCTTCGTCGACGCCGACTGGTCCGGAGTTCCCGTCCGGGTCTGCCGCACCGGGTACACCGGCGAGTACGGCTT
>NZ_JAALEE010000492.1:1146-2694 GCF_014145265.1 Dietzia sp. CW19
CGACCTCAGCCCGCTCGAGGCCCGCTGCGCGTGGGCCATCGGCTGGGACAAGCCGTCCTTCTGGGGGCGCGACGAGCTGCTGCGTCAGAAGGAGGCCGGGCCCGCCCGGCGCATGTACGCGCTCGAGGTCACGGGCCGCGGAGTCCTGCGCGCCGGCCAGACCGTGCGGGCCGGCGGACGCGACGTCGGCGTCACGAGCTCCGGCACGTTCTCGCCGACGCTGAAGACTGGGATCGCGCTCGCGTTCGTCGAGCTGGACGCCGGCCTGAAGAAGGGCGACGAGGTCGTCGTCGACGTACGGGGGCGAGAGGTACCGTGCCGCCTCGCGGTACCCCCGCTCGTCGAGATCCGCACCCGCTGACCCGCCCCTTCTCACCTAAGCGAGACGACATGTCCCAGTTCGACATCCGCCCCTCGGCCACACCGAGGACGGCCGCCGAGCGCGAAGCCATCCTCGCCGCTCCCGGCTTCGGCAAGCACTTCACCGACCACATGGTCACCCTCCCGTATTCAGACGGGGCCTGGGGTACCCCCACCGTCGAGGCCTACGCCCCGCTGTCGATCGACCCCTCCGCCGTGGTGCTCCACTACGCCCAGACGATCTTCGAGGGCCTCAAGGCGTACCGGCAGGCCGACGACTCCATCGCCTCCTTCCGCCCGGAGCAGAACGCGGCGCGCTTCAACCGGTCCGCACAGCGTCTGGCCATGCCGACGCTGCCCGAGGAGCTGTTCATGGAGTCCCTCCGGCAGATCGTGGCGATCGACCGCGACTGGGTCCCCGCCGCCGGCGGCGAGGAGGCGCTCTACCTGCGGCCCTTCATGATCGCCACCGAGACCGGCCTGGGAGTGCGGCCGGCCGACGAGTACCTCTACTCGGTCATCGCCTCGCCCGCCGGTGCCTATTTCTCGCGTGGTGTGGCCCCCGTGAGCGTGTGGCTGAGCACCGAGTACGTGCGCGCCAGCCCCGGCGGAACCGGCGCGGCGAAGTTCGGTGGGAACTACGCGGCGTCGCTGCGTGCCCAGGAGCAGGCGGCCGCCGAGGGCTGCGACCAGGTGGTCTGGCTGGACGCGATCGAGCGCAAGTACGTCGAGGAGATGGGCGGGATGAACCTGTTCTTCATCCTCGGCACCGGGGACTCGGCGGAGATCGTCACCCCGGAACTGTCCGGGTCGCTGCTGCCCGGCGTGACCCGCGACAGCCTCATCCGGCTGGCGCGCCATCTCGGCTACCCGGTGACCGAGCGGAAGGTCTCGGTGGAGGAGTGGGAGTCCGGGGTCGCCTCCGGGGCGGTCACCGAGGTGTTCGCCTGCGGGACCGCCGCCGTGATCACCCCGGTGGGCTCGGTCAAGCACGCCGAGGGCGGGTACACGGTCGGCGACGGCGGGCCCGGCGAGATCACCATGCGTCTGCGCGAGACCCTCACCGGGATCCAGCGCGGGTCCGTCGAGGACACCTTCGGCTGGATGACCACGCTCGCCTGACCGGGCCCGCCTGACCGGCCTCGCCCGACCGGGCCCGCCCGACCGGGCCCGCGTCCGGTTCCGCCT
>NZ_JAALEE010000493.1:0-1564 GCF_014145265.1 Dietzia sp. CW19
TCGGACCCGGCCCCCGACCCGGTTCCGGTCCGGGCTCGCGCTCCGGGTCGTCCTCGGGACCGGGTGCCGGGTCCGGTGCCGGAACGTCCGGGGGATCCGGTTCCGAGAAGATCGCCGCGAGCCCCCGCCGGCCGGTCCGCCGCCGGGCCGCGCGGTTCTGGAACGACGTCCTCACCACACCGGGGCGGATGTCGGTGTTCGCGGTGGCGGCGATCGTCACCATCCTGCTCGGCGGGACCGTGGCGTCGCAGACCATCACCCAACGCCAGAGCCACCACGAGACCCTGCTGGCCGAGGTCGAGCCCGTCGCCAACGCCTCCCAGACGCTGTACAGCTCCCTGACCATCGCCGACTCGGCAGCCAACACCGCCTTCATCACCGGCGGGATAGAACCCGCCGAGCTCAGGGAGCGCTACCTCCAGGCCATCGCCACCTCGTCGGCGTCGATCATCGCCGCCTCCCTGGGCCTCGACCGAGCCGACGAGGAGTCCATCGACCAGTTGGCGCACATCAACGCCCAGTTGACCACCTACACCGGACTCGTGGAGACGGCACGGACCAACAACCGGGTCGCCAACCCTGTCGGCTCGGCGTACCTCGCGTCGGCGTCGACGCTCATGCAGGACACGATCCTGCCCGCGGCCGCCGACCTGTACGACCGCCAGTCCACGTCGGTGGGCGAGTCCGACCGCGAGTGGTCCTCGCCGCCGTGGGGTTCCTTCATCCTGCTGGGGATGGCGATCGCGGTACTGGTGCTGCTGCAGCAGTGGCTGTGGAAGATCACCGGGCGGCGGATCAACCCGGCGTTGGGGCTGGCCTCGCTGCTCATGGTGGCGACCTTCCTGCTCACCATGATCGCCGGCTTCCTGGCCGCCAACAACAACGCGCGCGGCCTGTCCGAGGGCGCGGCACCGATGAACGAGCTCACCCGGCAGCGGATCGACGCCCAGAAGGTCCGCGCGCAGGAGACGCTCAACCTGGTGCGCCGGACCGATCCCGAGGGGTCGGCCGCCGAGCGGGCCGCCATCCTCAGCGGCGTCCGTGACTCGTTGACCGTCTACCTCGACCCGGACGAACAGTCCCGCAGCCGCATCAGCCTCGACGGCGACGGTGCCGTCACCAGCGCGATCGAGGCCCTGGACGACTGGATGGCCGCCCAGAACCGCGCCGATTCGCTCTACCAACAGGGCGACTACCAGGGCGCCATCACCATCTCCTCGGGCCAGGAGGAGGGCGATTCCGGTGCCGCGTTCGACGAGTTCGACGAGTCCATGCAGGACGCCATCGAGGAAGCCCGCGACACGCTGCGCACGCGCATCGACAACGCGCGGCGCACCTCCGCCACCGGGCCGGACCTGATCATGGCCTTGTCCGCCCTGGCCGCGTTCGCCGTGGTCGTGGGCATCGCACCCCGGATCAGGGAGTACCTGTGAGCGCGCGGATGAGGTGGTGGGCCGGGCGGCGGACCGCCCGCGTGGTGACCGGGGGCGTTCTGGTCGCCGCCCTGGCGCTCGCCGGAGCGTGCGGGGTCGACGACGACGAGGCGCGCGGCGGCGACGGCGGG
>NZ_JAALEE010000494.1:0-2061 GCF_014145265.1 Dietzia sp. CW19
TCGCGCTCGCACTGTGGCGGGGCACGGGTGAGGGCTCGCAGGCCGCGGCGGACACGGTTCTCCTCACCGCGCTCGCGGCGGCCGCCGCGGTGTGGGCGGCGCGTGAGACCCGGACCGCCATGCGGAGTTTCGATGAGCCTTCCCCGCGGTTCACCCGGCGGCTTCTCCCGCGGGGCATCGTGGAGTCGTCCCCGGCTCGAGAGGAGTGAGACGTGACGGTCCCCGCGACCACACATCTGCGGTCCACGGTGTCCACCGGGAGCGGGGTCGTCGCCCACAGAGGGGCCTCGGCCGAGTTCCCCGAACTCACGCTCGTCGCCTACGAGAAGGCCCTCGAGCAGGGCGCAGAGGCGCTCGAGGTGGATGTGCGGCTCACCTCCGACGGCGTCCCGGTGCTCCTGCACGATCCCCGGACCGCGCGCGTGGCGGACCGCGACGTCTGGGTCCACTCCAGCACCCTGGACGAGCTGTCCGCCCTCGACCTGGGCTCCTGGCATCCGGTG
The DNA here is from genome assembly GCF_014145265.1 of Dietzia sp. CW19. Lineage (NCBI taxonomy): Bacteria > Bacillati > Actinomycetota > Actinomycetes > Mycobacteriales > Dietziaceae > Dietzia > Dietzia sp. CW19. The sequence goes on from NZ_JAALEE010000494.1 coordinate 504, forward strand.
CACCGCCGGCCCGAACCACTCCTCACGCTGCGCAGTCTCCTGGTGATGGCCGAGGCGTACCCGCACGTGAAGCTGTTCCTGGAGACCAAGCACCCGGTGCCCACCGGCGGCCGCGTCGAGGTCGCGCTCCGGGACGAGCTGAGGTATTTCGGTCTGGACCGGCCCGCCTCGCACGCCGAGTCCCGCGCGCTCATGATGAGCTTCTCCGTGATGGCGGTGCGACGGTTCAGGCAACTGGCCCCGCAGGTGCCGACCGTGCAGCTCCGCGAGCGCGGCAACGTCCTCAAGTCGTGGCCGGCCGAGGGGTTCGGCGCCCAGTTGATGGGCCCGAGCATCGGCGCGCTCCGGGCGCGGCCGTGGTTGGTCGAGTACTGGAGGTCGCGGGGGATGGGGACCTACTGCTGGACCGTCGACGACCCGGCGGACATGCTCCTGTGCCGCGACCTGGGCGTGGAGTGGGTGGCCACCAACGTCCCGTCACGGGCCCGGGGCGTCCTGGACGGGCCCACGCGTCGCGACTGACCCCGTCACGGCCGACCCGATCCGACGGCCTCCCGCGATGACGGAGCCCGAGTCCGATGTCCGGCGGACGGACCGCGCGGGCGCACCGTATCGTGGTGCCCGTGGGTAGACGTCAGCGCCATAATGAGCCCAAGTCCGGCGGCAACCGCCAGGCCAAGATCGCCGCACGCGCGGCCGAGCGTGAGGAACTGAGCACCGAACCCCGGCCGTTCGCCGGGTTCGCCGGTGAGTGCGACATGGTCGCGATGCGCGAGTTCGTGCCGTCGGCGACCGCGCGACTCACCACCACCGCCGAGAAGCGGGAGATCATCCTGGCGACCGTCCTGCCGGGGGCCATCGCCGGCCTGGTGCGCGACGACGAGCTGGGCGGCGAGGCCATGGTGGGTCTCCAGGTCCAGGTCCACGGACCCGATCCGGCGGCCGACCTGGCCTACGCGGTGGACTGGGCCTCGCGTGCCGGGGGAGGGGAGACCCTGACGTCCTCCCACCCGGACGAGTCCACCCCGGCGTTGGAGGACGTCGTGGTCGCCGACGCCCCGCTCGAGATCTCCGTGCACGGCGACTTCTCCTGGTGGCTCGCCGAAGGTGCCCAGGTCAGGCCCGAGATCGCCCAGGCCATCAAGAACGCCAACGAGGTCATGATGCCCTCCGCCCGGGTCGCGGCCGACGGCATCGAGGCGGCCTGGTGGGTCGACGCGGGCGAGAAGGCCCACGTCCGCTGGGTGCGCCCGGAGGACGAGGACGCGCTGTTCGAGGCACTCGCGCGCGTGCACTCCGCCGGCGGCCTCCACCTGGGCGAGGGGTCCCGGTTCGCGGGGTCGTTCCGTACCCACGGGCTGCTCGTGCCGGTGTTCGACCTGGACCCGGAGATGCACCATCAGGAGTGGGCGCCGGGACTGCTGGAGCTCGACGCGCGACTGGGCGAGGCCCTGGCGAAGGACGGTCCGCTCAGCTCCGACGAGCGCGCGTCGCGCGACGGCCTGAGGGCACGTCAGGTCACCCTGCGCTGACCCGGCACCGGCCCCCGACCGGGCGC
>NZ_JAALEE010000495.1:0-9661 GCF_014145265.1 Dietzia sp. CW19
CCCACCACTCCACGGGACTTACCCCTAGAGGACTGACTGCCCAGGGTTGTTCCACCCAGGGCCGGCCCCGCGGGAGCCGGAACCTCGAGGGGGCACCTGCTGCGCTGGTGTACCCCGGTTGTTGGGACGGCACGGTCAGCTGTACGGGGCGATCGAGGTGTTGGAGTCCGGGTCGATGCCCTGGTGTCGAAGCCACTCAAGCGGATCGGCGCGATCTCGGCCCCCGTTGGTCCAGACCTCGAAGTGCAGGTGGGAGCCGGTGGAGAAGCCGCGATTTCCCATGAGTGCGATAGTTTGCCCGGCCTGGACGCGCTGCCCCGTGGTGACGAGGACTTCCTCCATGTGCCCGTAGACGGTCATCGTGCCCTCGTCTGACATGATGCGCACCCAGTTACCGAACCCTTGTGCGGGCCCGGCGTCGATGACCATGCCGTCGCTGGCCGCCAGGATGGGAGTGCCGATGGCGTTGGCGATGTCGGCGCCCCCGTGAAGCGATCCCCAGCGCTGCCCGAATCCCGAGGTCAGCGAACCTACCGCCGGCATCGCTGCCCGAGGACGACGCGCCTGCTCCTCGGCGAGGCGTGCACCCTCCGCAGCAATCTGCCGTTGTTCATCGAGGGCGGTGCCGGCCATCAGCGACGCCACCATCGCACCGGCACCGTCCGTTGCCAGGTCATCGAGTGGGAGGATCGGCTCAGTCGCGCCGGGCTGAGGGGCAAGTGCCTCGGGCTGGGTGGGCGCACTGAGAGACGGGCCGGGCGCGGCGGGACTGATCGGATCCTGGTGCGCGATCAGGTCGATGTGCTCACCGGAAGCGTCTGCGTGCTGGGTGACCAGGGCGCTGCCCGAGGACGTAATGGCACCTGCGGCGACCGCAACGACGATGAGGCGATCCCGTAACGCGTTCGAGTGGGCAGGTTGGTAGTGTGCCCCGCCTTGCCGAACGGGTCCAGCGAGCCCCCAGTGGTCAACTGTGAGTGAGTCTCCACCGCGGCCAGCGCGCCGTCTTTCCACTGCCGCCGTGTCCCCTCTGTCGCTGCACCGTGATGCTTTCGTGATATTGCCCGTCATCAAGCTAGCCGAGGCGAGGCGATCCTTGCAACCGACGGGGGAGCGGTGCCCACACCTTCAAGGGTGTGCTTGTCCCCGTCGCCTGCGTGCTGGGCGTTCCTGCCGTCATCGGGTGCGCGATCAGTGCTCAGCAGCCTCCGGCAGCTCCTGCTCGCGGTGCTGCTCGGTAGCCGGGTGGCCTTTGGCGCTGCCGGGATGGTCTCCCGGGGGGCGTCTGCTCGCGAGCCATCTGCGACCGAGGGCGATCAAGGTGATGAGCAGTAGCATCTGGCCCGCAGCCAACGCGGTGGCGCTGCCCGCTTGCTGTTCGCGCAGGAGGTCGGCAATCCACGGCAGGTTGAGATCGCGGTACCAGGTCTGGGCCAGGATCGCCTGCGACGTGAGCAGCACTATGCCGAGTAGGAGGTGCACGGGCAGGCAGACCAGGAGCACGAGGAGCTTCGTGCCGGGTGCGAGGGGTTTGGGTGTCTCGTCGATACCGATGATCACCCAGAAGAACAGGTAGCCGCTGATCAGGAAGAACACGTTCATGGCCATGTGGCCGAGGTGCGCGGAGATCAGGTTCTCGTAGATGCCGCCGAGGTAGAAGGCGTAGAAACCGGCCAGGAACTGCGTTGCGACGACAACCGGATGGGTGAGGAAGCGGGAGAGTGGATTGTTGACGAGCTCGACTAGCCACTCGCGCGGCCCCGGCGGATCGCTGTGCCCAGCGGCGGGTATAGCGCGAAGGGCGAGGGTGATCGGGCCACCCCGGACCAGCAGTATCGGCACGGCAATAGATAGAAGTACGTGTGCGGCCATGTGGGCTGAGAATTCGGCCCTGGCGTACATGCCGAAGCCTGAGCTGGTGGTCAGAAACAACAGCACGCAACCGAGGGTCCAGGAAACGGAGCGCTCAATCGGCCACTGGATGTCGCGCCGCCGCAGTGCCCGCAGCCCCCAGAGGTAGAGAATGAGGGCAACGACGGACACTGTTCCTAGGAGCAGGTCGAATCGCCACTGCCCCGCGATCGTGGTCAGGCTGATCGGGCCCGAGAGTTGGAACCCGATCAGCGACTCGTGGACGCTCGGGAGGTCTTGAGGTGCTGGAGGTGGAGTTCGACCCAGAGAGACCGCAACAGCCATGGTCGCGGCCATGAGGCCCGCTTCAATTCCGGTGATGCCTATCAGGAGACGCCGGGGAAGTGGTGCGTCCGGGTCTAGGCGGTCCAGGCCGGCGACGATACGGGCGCGGACGAACAGTCCACACAAGCCCAGCAGGGCCAAGGCGACAAGCTTGGCAATGACGAGTAGCCCGTAGGTGGAGGTGAGCAGGTCCGAAAGTTGCAAGCGTGTCACGAGGTTGACGATGCCGCTGACCGCCATCACCGCGATTGCCGCGGTGGCCACTCCGGAGAACCGGCGAAGGGCAAGCGCGACCATTCTCCCGCCCCACCAGGTGTGCACGAGCACAGCGATGAGGCCGCCGACCCAGGCCGCGGCGGCGACAAGGTGCAGGATGAGCGAATTTGTGGCGATGTCGTGCGCGACCGCGCCTGCCGAGTGTCCCGTCGCGGCGACCGGCAGCAGCGATAGAACAGTGATCGCAAGCCACACCGTGGCCCAGCGCCAGGAAAGACTGAAGCGCTGCCCGAGGCCGGCGATTAATGCCAGTAGCGCAGCCCACCGCCACGAGGACGCGACCTCGATCTGTTCAACGGCGATAATCCATTGGTCCGGGGGAAGCGACGTAGACAGTGGCCTTCCGGAGGTGTCCGAGAGGGTGAGCAGCACAAGAAGACCGGCCGAGGCTGCCCACGCCAGGTTCGCCCACGAGGACACTCGCTGCGCACGATAGCCGGCCACGTCGAGGGTGCCGTCGCTCGCCGGCGGAGTGAAGAACACCGCGAACATCGCGGTGCCGACCGCCGCAGCGCACAGCAGCTCAGCGATCACCCGCACCGCGGGCAGGCCAGCAGTGGTCAGAACTCCTGGATCGGGGATGCCTAAAAGAACCAGAGCCTGCGCGGTCGACAGCCCGGACAGCGTGATCGCTACCACTGCGCCGATGGTGAACAAGGCCAGGAAGATTGGCCAGATGGGTCGACGCATACCCGCCCGAGGATTACTCACCGACTAATCATAGGAAGCCAGCCATGAGAACTAGAATGCGCGACAGTGCCCTGCCATCAGCAACAATTCCTGTGCCGTGCAGCTCACTCGGTCTGAAGAACTCACCGGGGGTCGCCGCAGGACTTGGCTGGACCGCGCCTCATAGCCGCCCAGGGCTACCACGCTGGCAGCCTTCGGTTGAGGCGCGGGCGCTGAGGACTCCTCGCGGGGGAGGTAGCTAGAAGTCCAGACGGCTACTGTGGCGAAGGCTGCGGCGCCGTTCGGCCTCGAACCTGGTGCCGTAGCGGTTGCGGACAGTCAGTTCAGTAAGTCGCTGGTGCGAACCATCTTCGGTCGATGTGTCTTTCTCGAGGGAGCCTCCGGCGACGCCGGTCATGGGGTCGCCGTCGTGGTCTGTTGAGCTTCCGGGGACTTGGTCTAGATCGCCTTCGGCGCCGTGTTCATTGTCGCGGGCACGGCGGCGTTCCTTGAGGTCGCTCCGCAGAAAGTAGCCGAAACCGATCGGGGCCAAGACCCCGAATGCGAGCCACTGCAGTCCGTATGACAGGTATGAGCCCTGCTCGATGGACGGAACCGGAACGGGTTCGAGTGATCCGGCCTGACCTCCAGGGAGCTGGAGATAGTGGGGCTCGAGCTCGAGGCCGATTAGCGGGCCCATCGCCGAGGTGTTGATATTGTCCACCATGTGTTGACCGTGCAGCACGATGGGGTTGGCTGGCTCGGCCGAGGGCATACGCAGTCTGGCGGTGATGGTCTCACGCCCGGTTGGTGCAGCAGGGTAGTGCGGAACTGTATTGTTCTCGCCCACCAGGACCCACCCGCGGTTGACGAAGATGTCGGTTCCCTCGTCGGTGCGAAACGCCGCGAACACTTGGTACACGGCGCGTCCCTCGACCGCTCGCTGACGCAGCAACACCTCAGCCTGCGGCAAATATTGCCCAGTCGCGGTCACGCGATGCCACTCTGATTGATCGAGTGGGCCGTCACGGTTCGTCAACTCCGCAAGTGGCACAGGAGCGGCCTCGATGCTCTGACTTAGTTGAGAGTTGCGCGCCGCAAGGTCCTGATTCTTGCCCAACTGCCACGGAGCGAGAAGCGTGAAGCAGGCGTAGGCGAACACTGCGATGGCGATGAAAGCGATCATCCAGCCCGAGGTGATCGCACGAAAAAACCTGTTCACGCCGTTCACGGTAGAGGTGGGAGCAGGGCGATTAGCATCCGGGACCGGTCGCCGCCCAGTTTGTAGCGATGAGCCAGGCCCGTCAGACGATAACGCCGTTCGCGGCCAGCCACGTCACCGAATCGATCCACTGGCCCGCCGGGTTCTGCCCGCCCAAGTGCAGATGGGTGCCGAAGTTGGAGGTGATGGTGCCGTTGGTCGGCTTGTGGGCGTCACCGAGGCTGGCGGGCAGCTCCAACGACCCGAACCCGAGCTGGTCCAACCCGGGGACCTGACTGGCGTACTGACGGACCTGCTCGGCGTCGATGCCGTGCTGAGCCCCCATTTGTTCGACCATCTGCCCGATCTGCCCGAAGTCAGACGATTGAGCAGAGGCGACAGGTGCAGCGGCAAATGCCGCGCCGCCGGCGGCCGCGGCCTCGGCTGCCAGCGCGGCGGCAACCGAGTTGTCGTGCAGGGGCATATGCCGCACCAAAAAACTCCGAACAGCGGGAGAGGGAACAGGCGCCAGCCAGCGGCTTTCTCGCTGGTGATTGCGCTCGAGACCTCGTCTCGCTGGGAGGGCGGGCTTTCCATTGAAGAAGCCGGACCTCGGTCCCCCGGGGCACTGTTCGGGGGCAGCCCCCCGGTTGTCTCAACCTAAGGTCGAAACATTGACACGATTTTTGTGCACATAGTGACGGTATCGATATCCTTCTGTTACATTCAGTTTCGTCGCTGGCCCGACGGGCCGGGTTGGACCGCGCAAGCCACGAGTATTGGAGCAACCCGCATGGGCACTTCCCCCCGAACCGTGACCGTTGCAACGCTCCATGAGCGGTTGGGCATGAGCACGACGACCACAGTCGGCGGTCGTCATCGCGTCGTCCGCAGTAGATCGAACGTGTCCCGCACTGTCGGGGGTACCGTCGCTGGCGCCGTCCTTTCGGGCGGGTTCATTTTCGCCTTCGCTCCAGCCGCCGCCGCTCAATCGGTAGAGGTCGACCAGGCGCAGGTTATCGACGCAGTTCAGCGTGCGGCCGACCAATTCGGCATCGGCCCCGCCGAGATCGAGCAAATCGGGGAACAGTTCGGTATCGCTCCCACTGAGGTCCGGCAGTACGCCAGCGGACTCGGGTTCGGCTCTCTCAGTCCGGACAGCGGTGTCGCTGGTGTCGCTCACGCCCCGACCAAGGGCTCGATCACCTCGGGCTTCGGTCCGCGGTGGGGCACTTTCCACAACGGCACCGACTTCGGTGCGCCGATCGGTACGCCGCTCTACGCGGCTAAGAGCGGCGTCGTCGTAGCCTCGGGTCCTGCCGCCGGCTACGGGATCTGGATCCAGGTGCGCACCGATGACGGCGAACTGCTGGAGTACGGCCACAACGATCAGAATTACGTGACCGTCGGTCAGCGTGTCAGCGCCGGTCAAGTGATTGGGACCGTCGGTAACCGAGGCGACTCCACCGGACCGCATCTGCACTTTCGCGTAAAGAACACCGCTGGTCAGTGGGTTGATCCGGTGTCATGGCTCGCCGCGCAAGGTGTTCTCGTCTAAGAGTCTGGTGGACAAGGTGCGATCCGAGTCGTTCAGTCCACACGGCCGGTCAACTCCCGTTCGGCGGGTGGCTTCGGCATAGGTGGGGCGAGAGCCCATAGCCTTGCTGCCCGGTGCGAGCGGGCTGAGCGAGTGCACTTACTGTGGCTGGGTGTGAGCCGCGGATGCTCGAGGCTGCCAACGAACAAGACCAATCCCGGACGTGGGACACTGTCGTGAACCGCTGGACCCCGTCTCAGCCCGGCAGCGGCACTCTGCCCTCAGTTGAGCTGAGGCAGGTCATCGCGCGACTGGCCGCCAACGGGCTTTGGCTGTGCAAATTCCTCACCAGCACCCGCCTCGATCCAACAGTGTGCGAACAGGTAGCCGGCTACCTCGCCTCGCTTACCGACATGCCCGAACCTGACACCCCGGAGAACCGCCAATGTCTCACCAGACCCCACGTCGCCCGATGGGGGTGACCGGTCGCGTCTTCGCCACTATCGCGTTCATCGAGGCTGGCACCTGGGCCGGACTGCTCATCGGAATGCTCCTCAAGTACGTCACCAAGACCACCGAGGTCGGGGTGTCGATCTTCGGCATGCTGCACGGCATCGCGTTCGTGGTCTACCTCGTGGCCGCTATCGGCGCCGCGATCATCCTCCGTTGGCGGTGGTGGGTCGCACTCCTCGCCATCCTCGCTGCGATCCCACCGCTGGCGACTATTCCGCTGGAACGCTGGCTTGCTCGCCGCGGGGACCTCGCGCCCCGACCCTCTCAAGCGGTTTCCCATCACGCTTCGCAGCCCGTTAGTGACGCCCGCTAGCGGTCATCAGTGTGGGGTCATCGGGGGTCAAGCTGCTTGGACCGTTTCGCTGTCTGCGGCGCAACGAAGAATTTCGGGGAACTCGGTAAGGTCCTACGGTTGAAGTTCATTTCGAATGGCGCGGCGGTGTCGCGCAGCCATGTCTTGCCACTGCAGTGAGGTCAGGCAGGTCAGGTCGTCGGCCGGTGGAGACCGGTGGGGCGCCATCTAGCCGTCGAGTTCGATGGTGAGAGTGCCGTAAAGTCGCGCGAGATCCACAAGCCGAAAAACTCCGATGCCCGCCCAGCGCGCCGGTCACGTTCGGTCCGAACACGGACGAACGTGCGGGCAACTCAGGGAGTGGTCGAGTCCGCAGAATCCACAACTCGGCACCACCTACTTGTCATAACGACTGGTTCCCGGCGTGGGCCCACGGTCTCCGGAACGTGCACAGTTCCGCTCGGCGAGGACGGACGACACTGCCATCCTTGACGCCACTGGAATCAAGCGAGACGGGGCCAGATGGCGATGTCTCGGTGTCGGGAAGTCCGCGCATGACCGCGTTGGCGGCCGGAAAGTTGCTGAGCGGACCTGTCCCTCTTGTGAGCACGGCGATCCGGCCAGCGGTCACCGTGGTCGGCGCCGTGTGCCTAGTTGGCGGCTGCGTACGCTTCCGTCACCGTGGCGGGGATGCGGCCGCGGTCAGAGACGTCGTGGCCGTTGAGCCCATGGGCGAATCGCCTGGGTGTCCCCGCTGGCTACTGCTCGTCCGATGTTTTCGTGAAGTGAGCATAGGCGGTGTTGAGTGAGGCGAGTGCTAAGCCACTCCTCGGTCCGTCGCGCGGCCAGCGCACGTGTCCACGGGTGCGGGGGTGCAGATCGGTGGTGTGGCTGGTCCCGTCGGGTCGCTGGGCTACGAGGGTCCTGTCAGCGATCCAGGTGGTGCCGTCGTCGGCGGTGACCTGATCGGCTCGTCGACCTGGAGCTTTAACTCGAGCGATGGTGGCACCGTCTATGACGGGGACTAGTTCACCGTCGACGAGCTCGCGTACTGGATGCGCGTCGGGTTCGACGCGGACGTAGCCGTAACGGGGGTCGGTGCGATCCCCAAAGTGCGGCGCTTCCAGGACAAAGAGGCGGCCGTCGAGATATGTGGTTCTGTCGCTGCCCGTCTCTATGGCCCGGCGGACGGTCAGCTCGGCGGCCTCGGTGCGGGTGCAGCGAATGATCTCTTCTGGGGAAGTGATCCAGCAACCATCACGGTCGGCATGAACACGGCGTGTCCACATCTCTCTCGGCTTTTCGATTGCCAGGGGCAATCGGTACTCGGTCACTCGAGGTGGCGTGGCAGTGGTGTCGATGTGCAGCAGGAGGGGGTTCGACTTATCTATCACCCACAGGTCTGCGCTGTCAATGGCTACTGCTCCCGCATCGAACTCGGTGTCGTCGTCGGGTATGTCGTCGAGGTCGAGGTCCACCAGGATGCCGGTCTCGGCAAAGGTATCGGGGTCGTCGATAATCTTCCATCGCGGCCAGTAGCGATCTGGGGAGGGGCCGAAGTCGCGTAGCCGCTCTGTGCCCGCGACATAATGGTTTCCCGCGACAGTGGACTCCACCCACTGCTCGACGAGTTGCAGCCGCCGAACCCTCCCGGTTACCACGCCGGGCTGGCCGGGCACCGCCCGAGTGAAGCCGACATCGAGGCGCCCTGTCAGGTGGATCAGCCCGGCGACCGGGGTGTGGTGGTGCCACTCCGCGCTCCAGCCAGCACCGTAAACGTCGAACATCCAGCGCAGCGAACCATCTTCTGCTGCGAACGGGGCGTGTCCGAACTTCGGTTGGATCCTCACCCGAAAGGTGACCACACCGGGGGCGGAAGGCTCGGCCTCGGAATCGAAAGCAAGTACAACGCTGATGACATCGTCCACGTGAAGCGGAGGCACGGGCCCGCCCTGGAAGACCGAACTGTGGACCACCACCTGGATGGTGTGGCCGGTGACGTCAGGGCTCATGAGCTGGCTCGCAATCTGGGGTTGATGGGTTCGGATTCGATGGCCGAGACGCCTAAGACGTGCTGACGAATTGGCCATAGTGACTCACGAGCTGTCGTGCCGCGTTCGCCTTCGAAATTGGGTGCGCACTCGCGGCGCGCTAAGGAGCAGTTTTGGCCGAGCGATCGGCGTGTGTGCAGCAGAATGGTCAGATCACTCGGATTGGGAAGCGCCTCCGGACGACGGGCGGTGATCGTCATCAACATGTTGGCGAGTCTGCCCCAGCACCTCAGTCGAGGCGGCACAGCGGCTCAAGCGCTGGCGATCTATTCCCCGTGAGTCGCAGCGATAGTGGACCTGCCGGCGGTTTACTGATCAGGTGCCGGGTTCTGAGGTGTCGAGTTTTCGGTGGGGTTGGACGCAGCACGTGGCGGAGCGGACCCAGGCGGGCGGCGCTGGCGCCCAACCTGGGCGTGGTCTCTGTCGGCGACGACACCGCCTCTTCCTGGTGGACACCCCGGAGCAGCGGCGGATCGGGATCTCCGACTCCCTCGAGCTGGCGTGGCGGGACTGGCTCGGCTCCGCCGGGTTCGACCGCCCCGAGGGCCACTGGCCGCGGCAGTGGGCGCGGGCGTACGTCGAGTTCGCCGCCGGGGAGAAGCGAAAATACCTGCACGACCTGGGCCTGCGGATCATCCCCACCGTCGGCTGGGAACGTGGACCTGCTGCAGACGCTCACGCACGCCAGGCTCGCCGCCCCGTGAGGTCGAGGGCGGCTGCCAGGCTCGAGCAGCAGCGCGACCAGCCTGAGTTGGGCGTCGAAGGACAGCCCCGCCTCGGGCTCGTCGCCGAGTACGTGTACGGGACGGACCGCTGGGAAGGCTTCCGTGTGCACCCGCTGCCGGCTTCGGTGGCGGCGGCGTGCACGGCTACAACTCGTTGGAGGGCACGTTCCTCGGAGGCTGCATCTTCTCGGGGATGAAGGC
>NZ_JAALEE010000495.1:9671-11455 GCF_014145265.1 Dietzia sp. CW19
CCGGGCGATGGCGCGGGAGGTCTGATCGAGGCAGGCACCGCCGGCGCGGCGGTCGTCGCTGTCATGCGCGCGGCGGGGAGGCCCCTGAGCCGCCGGCCGCCGCGTCCTGAGCAGCACTGTCACCTGTGACCGGCCGCCCGCGGGTCTGCGCCCGCCCACGCAGCACACCGAGTTCGTAGGTGGCCAGCACTATCAACCACAGAGCGGTGATGGGGATGACAAACCACAGCATCGCGGCACTGAACGGCCCCAGCGCGTCGTGGTCGGCCGCCTGGAGCACGACGTAGGCGATGTACGCGGCGTAGAAACCGGTGAAGAGAACGCCCTCCCACCGTGCGATCGCCAGGCCGGTGAAGGCGATCGGGAGCAGTGCCAGGGACACCGCGAGCATGATCGGCAGGTCGAAGCGGATGGCCCCGGCCGCGATCTCGATCGGCGCGATGAGTGAGGTCATCCCCAGAACGGCACCTATGTTGAACATGTTGCTGCCCACGATGTTTCCGATCGCCAGGTCGCGCTCGCCTCGGATCGCCGCGACCATGCTCGTCGCGAGTTCGGGAAGGGATGTCCCGACGGCCACCACCGTGAGGCCGATGACCAGGTCACTCATTCCCCATGCCGCCGCGAGGTCGCTCGCCGCGGTGACGAGGAGGCGCGCCCCGACCACGAGCATGACGACCCCGACGATCACGAGAGCGCTGCTGACGAGAACCGGGTGCGACGCGGCGACGCCGGACGACCGCGTCTCGTCCGCGCTGTCGCTCCCCGAGCTGTCGTCGGCGGCACCGTCACCGACCGGCTCCTCCGATGCCGCGGCGGCCCGGCCTCCACTCTGCTTGCGCGAGATGACGATCGTCGCCACCACATACGCCACGAGGCCGGCGAACAACAGCAGACCGTCGAGGAAGCTGATCGTGCCGTCGAGTGCCACAAGCAGCAAGACCAGCGAGAACAGAACCATGATGGGGATATCGACCCGCACGATCCGGGACGTCGCCACCAGAGGGGCGACGATCGCTGTCAACCCCAGGATGAGCAGGATGTTCGCGATGTTGCTGCCCACCACGTTGCCGACGGCCAACCCCGGGTATCCGCTCAGCGCGGCATCGACGCTTACCGCGAACTCCGGCGCCGAGGTGGCGAAGGCGACGACGGTGAGTCCCACCACCAGCGGGGAGATCCCGAGGGTCGCGGCCAGACCGCCGGCGCCCCGCACCAGCACTTCGCCGCCGCCGATGAGCAGGACGAACCCCACCGCGAGCGCGGCCACCGTCAGGGCGCTCATGTCAGCTCCGATCGGGTGGTGATGAACCCCGGTCCGGCTGGCGGTGACGGCCTCGTTGCATTACCCATGGGTCGATGATCCCGTGCCGGACTCCGGTCTGTCGATGCGCCGGCAGCGATTCAGCCGGCGGAGGCGACCGCCAGCGGCAGGACAGCCGGGACCCCGGACGAGCGGAGATGCCGGGCTGCCTCGGTGATCGTCCACCCCGTCCCGAGCAGGTCGGCGACCAGGAGGACGGGGCCGTCGGACGCTGTCGACGGGCCGGAGAACGTGCCCCACAGCTGGGCCACGCGGTAGGCCGAGTTCTGGGCGGTCACCGTCGGGAGCGCCTCGTCGCGGCTGAGTTCGCCGAGGTAGTCCATACGGCCCATCTGTGACAGCGCGCGCGCCAGGCTCTGCACGAGGATCGGGTGCTCGCCGGTGAGTAGCGCCGCGACACCGGTCGGGCGGTCGTCCCAGCCCCACTCGCGCAGGACCGGTACGCAGGCGCGGGCCAGCC
>NZ_JAALEE010000495.1:11524-19297 GCF_014145265.1 Dietzia sp. CW19
GGCTCGGCGAGCAGGGCGCGCAGCTTCTGGCCCAGGCCCAGATCGGTGAGGCGTGCCAGAGCGCGGCCCTCCGCGGGACCGTCGGCGATCTTGCCCTTGAGCGGGACGTCGAGCTTGGCCAGGCCGGTGGGCCACTGGCGGCGCGGAGGCAGCACCACGCCGGGCCGCTCGAGCGCTTCGCGGGCCGGGTCAGCGCGCCCGAGTCGACGGAGGTGGTGCGTCGCTGGGGTCCGGGGGCGCAGATACGGCCAGTTCACGGGCGCCAGCCCGGGGAGAAGATCGGCTCGGTTCTGTACTCGCCACGCGCAGGTCCGCACCTGTCCGGACGCCAGTGGGTAACAGCGGAAACGCGTAACGATACTGGTTTCCGGGTGCTGTTGAGTCGCGGTTGATCAGGGGCCGGGTTCTTGGTGGAGTTCGGGGTAGGCGCTCCAGGTGGCGCCGCTGATGAATGCGTGGCGTTCGGTTGTTTGAGCTCTGTATCCGAACTGGGTTGCCGCGATCGCCGGGGGAATGCTGCGGACCAGCTCGCGCATCGCGCTGTTGCGTGCGCCTCGAAGATCGATCCCGTTGTCGCGGAGCTTGCCCATCAGGGTCTGCGGGTTGATGTGATGACCTGCAGTGACCCCGGGAAATAGCCACTGGGATGTTCGGTTGGCAGCGGTGGTCATGTTGGGGCGATGGGCGATGAGCGCGGTCACCGGGTCGGCGAGCGGATGCGGGAGTGCTACCTCGGCGTCGGCGAAGCGGATCCACAGGCCGTCGCTGTCGTCGGTTCTCAGTGCGTCCAGTCGGATGGCGGCGATGCGCGAAACTGGTTGCGCGCAGATCAGCAGCAGGACCGTGGCGGCTTTGACCCACACCGGGGTCTCTCGCCGTTCCAGAATCGTGGCCAGCTGAGCGTAGCGCTCATCGTCGCTGGTCATGGGACTGGTTCGAGCCCGTCGGTGGGGGAACTCCAGGTGGGCGGCCATGTGTTGATGCGTGATGCACCATCTGACGAACATTCTGGCGATGCTGCGGGTGGTCGGCCCGGTAACGAGCCAGGTGTCGATATCGGACTGTGTCGCTTGCGCCAGCGCAGTGTTACGGGTGTAGAGCCAGTTGACGAAGTCGATCGCGGCGGTGATCTCCTGCTTGGCGTTGGCGATCGGCCCGTTCTCCAGGGGTTGGCGCTGCGCGCGGGCGCGGAGGTTGCGCAGGTGATGCCAGGTGGCGAATCCGGTGATGACCTGCTGCGATTGGTGGATTGGTGTGGAGGCGAGCTTTTTCTCGAGCCAGCTGGTGAAGCGGTCGAGGTTGCGGTCATAGGGCGCGAGGATTCCGCAGCTGATGAACAGGTCCCGTAGGTGACGTGCGGTGCGTTCGGCGGGGTAGTGGGCGAAGGTGTCGTGACTGATGGTCAAGCGGTGTTGCGCGAACCCGTCCAGGAGCTGGCGAACGTCGGGATTGCGTAGCCAGATGAGCGCACTTCGCGGGTGGTCCTGGCTGGTCAGCGCATCGAGTAGCGGTTTCAGCTCGGCCGAGACGAATCCGGTGTCGGCGGTGGTGAGCAGGGCGGTCAGGTCGTCGGTGAGGCAGCATCGGGCGCAGAGTCCGCGCCGGTGGGGTTCGTCCTGATCGCCGCAGCGGGTGCAGATCAGGCGGGGATCGTCGATCCCTGCACAGTCGGTGCAGATGGCCTGGTTGCCTGAGAGTCCGGGGAGGAGCCGGTCCGGGGTCAGGCAGCGAGGACACGTTCCGCGGCGACGGGTGGCCTGTTGGTAGCAACGGCGGCAGACGAAGCCCTCTGGCCAGCGCACGCCGCGAGGCTGGCGCTCGTCGTCGCACCGTGTGCAGTGGTACTTCGATGTGTCAGCCATGTGTGTCGCCTGCGCGGGGGTCCGTCTACGCCGGTGGGCCGGGTCGGTGGATGTGGGCCCGCTTCGGTCGCAGCGGACCATCAGCTGCGGGGGAGACGTCGGTGGCGGTGCGCCGCGAGGGTGCGGCGTCGACACGGAAGTCGCAGAGGTCCTCGACGCTGCAGTCCAGAACGTGGCACAGGGCGCCGAGCAGCGCCAGGGGCAGCCGGTCCGGGGTGCGTCCGAGGAGGCGGTAGAGCTGCGAGGCGGAGAGCTCGATGCCGACCTCATGCAGCGGGGTGATCAGGTCAGACAGGTTGTGCATGTCTCGGTCGGTCATGACTTGGCGTAGTCGCCACTGGTAGGCGATCCGGTGCTTCATGTCTCGTTCGTCCTTTCGGGCAGGCGGCCGGCTGCGGCACGTAGGGCGGCGGCTACGACGCGGCTGCGGTAGTCGGGGGAGACGAAGGTGTAGAGCGAGGTGGTCGAGGCGTACTCGTGTCCGACTTGCTCTTGGATGAAGTGGGTGTCGTAGCCGGACTCGACAAGCAGCGTGACGTAGCTGCGGCGCAGGGAGTGAAAGTCCAGTCCGGGGTCGGTCAGGCCGGCTGTGTCACAGAGTTCGGCGAAGCTGTGGGACAGTGCCCCGTTCGAGATTCGTTCGGATCGTTCGGTTGGAAACAATGCGGTCCCGGTGGTGCGGTCGAAGCTGGTGCGCCCCTGGTCGATCCACTGCTCGAGGCAGTCGATCACCCACGCGGTCTCTGGGACGGTCAGTACGCCGCGCCGTTTGGCGGGGGATCCTTTGCCGGGCTTGCCGTACCGGACGTAGCAGACCCCGAATCGGCCGAACTGCCGTGCACGCGGATTCGGCCCAAAATCCGTCAGGTCCAGCATGCGAACTTCGTTGCGGCGCAGGCCCCATGCGTAGGCGACCTTGGTGATCGTCGCGGTTCGCAGCGCGACCATCGCCCCCTTCGTGCCGACCTCGTAGCGGCGGGTGACCTGCTCGTCCGCGGTATCGCACAGGTCCTGCAGCTCGTCGGTGGTGTACGCCCGTTTGCGTGGGTCGCCGGGACCCTCGTGGACGTGGCGGGCCGAGTTGGCCTCGGTAATGACCTGTACGGGATGCGTGGCGAACCGGTCCTGGCATTGCTCGGCCCACTCGTAGGCCGGGTCGAGCAGGTAGTCCATGAAGTGCCGCAGCGCACCTTGATAGTTCAGGACGGTGCTGTGCGCTATGCCGTGGACTCCGCGTAGTTCGGTGATCCAGTCATCGGCCATCGCCGGCGTCCAGGTCCAGGGGCCGTCGGCATCGCAGAAGTCCCGGAACCGCCGTATCGTGGCCACCCGCGCCGAGATCGTGCCGGCAGACAGGTTTCGTGCCAGCTGCTGGTGAGACCAGCCGGTGACCATCGCCTCGAACACCGAGGCTTCCGGACGTAGAACAGCGATACCGTCGGCCAGCTGCAACCGCGCCGACCCTGGAGGAAGATCCTGCTGCGACATCTCGCACCGCCCAAAAATGGCTCGCGTCTTGTGCGAAAGTGTCGCATGAAATGCGAATCGCGACAAGAGGCCGCAGGTAGCAGCGCCGCCACCATCCCGCCATCGGCTGGCGGTCACGGTCCAACAAGGGCGGAAGCGCTGGCCCGGCACCTGCTCACGCGCAGGTCACGAGGCCAGTCGGGCACTACGGGCGAGGGGCAGTTCGGGGAGGGGTCGAGTTCGCACAATCTACAACTCAGCATCGTTGACTTTACATAATGTAGATTATCGGCACTTAACCATAAGGCTGATAGCAGTGGGCCCTGCAGCGATGCTGTCGATCGTGCCGCCCGGTTGTCGGGCCCGGCGCCGCGTGCTTCTGTCGGGCTGTTCCGGGTCGCCCCGCTCATCGGCTGAGGTCGCCACCATATCGACGCTGTCTCCGCCCATGTCGTTCGCGACGGCCGACTCCGTCGTGGGGTGACGCCCTGTGGGCGGCCTGGCCCCGAGGTGTCACCCGGTACCGCCGGGCGTGGACTCTGGCGGGCGGAACCAGTCAGACGGGTGGAACCCGACCTGACGGGTTAATCGCCGGCTCTTCGGGGCGACACCGGGGCGGCTGGCTGGCTGCGCTCACAACGTCACAGTGACGTTTCCAGGGGCACTCCCCGTGTTGCCGGGTGACGTTCCCCGAGCTATCGAGGTCGCCCCGCGCCGGCGGGTACGGGCGGCCGCCGGTGATCCCACGGCACCGCCTGCTCGAGCTGACCGGCGAGGCGCAGGAGCATGGATTCACCCCCGAGCTGGGAGATGAACTGCACCCCCATGGGCACGCCCTCCGGGGTCCGGTGCAGCGGCAGCGAGAGCGCCGGTCGGCCGGTGAGATTGGCCAGCTGGGTGTACGGGATCCAGTTGAGGTTGTTGTCGATCATCGATTCCACGAGCCCCGAGCGTCGCAGCAGGCCGGCTGTCCGGGTCTTGAGTAGCCCGGTCGCCGCACGGTGTGCCAGTCGAGGGGTGTCCAGCGCGCCGATACGCGGCGGCAGGTCGGCCAGCGTGGGCGTGACCAGGAGGTCGTAGCCGTCGAAGAAGGCCGACAACCGCCGCACGTGCTCGTGTCGACGCATCACCGTGTCGACGTACTCGACACTGCTGTGCGCTCGTCCGAGGGCCGCCATGATCTGCGTGTCGAGCTCGAAGTCACCGTCCCGGCACCCCGTGCGCCGCTTGGCGTCGTCGACCTGCCACGCCAGGACCACGAACCAGGTGGCGAGGAAGTCGCGGGCCAACGCCAGGTCGTCGACCGGTTGCTCGGTGAGCATCTCCACGTCATGACCGAGGTCGGACAGCGTCCGTGCGGCCGCCTCCACCGACGCCAAGGCCTCCGGGTGGGGCTCGGAGTTGATCGAGGATGCGGTGCACACACCGATCCGCAGCCGTCCCGGATCCTGACCGACCTGGGAGAGGAAGCTCTCGGTGGGCACCCCGGGAAGGTAGGGTCCGCTCGGCTCCCCGCCCGCCAACACATCGAGCATCGCCGCGGAGTCGCGGACGGAGCGCGAGATCACGCCGTTCGTCGCAGCACCGTGCATCGCCTCTCCGACCGACGGCCCCATGGGGACCAGGCCGCGGCCCGGTTTGAGCCCGACCAGGCCGCAGCAGGCGGCCGGGATGCGGATCGAACCGCCGCCGTCGCTGGCCCCCGCCACGGGGACGACACCGGCCGCGACCGCCGCGGCTGACCCTCCCGAGGAACCTCCGGGCGTCCTGCTCGCATCCCACGGGTTGCGGGCGGGACCGAAGAGGTCCGGTTCGGTGATGCCCTTCGCGCCGAACTCCGGGGTGTTGGTCTTGCCGAAGATGACGAGGCCCGAGTCGAGCCAGCGCTGTACCACTGTCGAATGCTCGGCCGCCGGGATACGGGACAGGGGCCGCGAGCCTCCGCTGGTCGGCACCCCGCGGTAGTCCTGACCGAGGTCCTTGATGAGGAAGGGAACGCCGGCGAAGGGGCCGTCGAGCGGCCCCGCCACCCGTTCCCGGGCCCGGTCGTCCATCCGCTGGACTATGGCGTTGAGGTGCGGATTGACGGCGTCCGCCTGCTGTAACGCGACCTCGAGCAACTCGCCCGCGGTCACCTCTCCCGACCTGACCGAGTCGGCCAGGCCGAGGGCGTCGTGGCGACGATACTCATCGATGTGCATGGATTGTGAGTGTACTCAGAGGCCGTCCGCCTGGGCGGGTGAGCGCGAGATGCGCCAGACTCGGGGCATGACGGAGTCGACGTTCCCCCGACCCCTCCGGGCCGTGGCGTGCCTCGTGCTCACGATCGCGATGGGCGCGTGTGCAGGACAGTCCGGGGATCGCTCCCCGCCCGCGTCGATCCCGACGGATGAGTCGCGGGATCTGACCAGCCACTCGACAGTGCTGGACGACCTCACCCGGAACTGGACCGTCTACCGCCCCCCGGCGGCGGAGGACCCCTCGGCGCCCGTACTGCTCGTCATCCACGGGACCGGGGACACCGGCTCGGGGATCCGCAACGGGATAGGTCCTGACCTGGAGCGCCTGGCCGACGAAGAGGGCTTCGCGATCGTCTACGTCGACGGCCACGAGAACAACTGGAACGAGTGCCGGAGGGAGGGCGACTGGCCCGCCAAGGAGGACGACCTCGACGACGTGCGGCTCTTCCGGCAGGCCGCCGGGTCGCTCGGGACGACCGGCCCGGTCTACGCGGTGGGCTTCTCCTCCGGCGGACACATGGCCATGCGACTCGCCCTCGAGGCGCCGGACCTCGTCGACGGGGTCGCGGCGGTGGCCGCCAATCCCCCGACCCGGGAGAACCTGGGCTGTGGGGTCGATGGCGAGCCGGTTCCGATCATGTTTGTCCAAGGGCGTCAGGACCCGATCAACCCGATCGACGGTGGTGAGGTCCGCGTGGGATCGGGCCTCGCCGCGCAGTCGCGGGGCGAGGTGCTGTCCGCCGTGGACGGCGCGGAGTGGTTCGCCCGACACAACGGGGTCGCGGTCGACGGGTCGTCCCCGTCGGTCAGTCGTGAGGGCGACGCCGAGACGATCACCTGGGAAGGCCCGGATCCCGTGCGGCTGGTGATGGTGGACCGGGTCGGCCACTCCTTCCCCACCCTGTCCGGCAGGTGGGGCCGCGACGGTGGGGCCCGGTACGACGCGCCCGGCGAGATCTGGCGGTTCTTCTCCCCCGGCCCGCCGTGAGGACGACCGGTCGACCCGGCTCACCCGGGCCGCACTGAGCGTGTCGGTGCCGGTGGTCAGCCGCGTCGGCCGCGCCACGCTCTCCACGCCCCGGTGGACCACAGTGCCCACGCCACCAGGAGGGGCTGGAAGAACAGTCGGATGAGGCGGGCGCGGTCGGTGTCCAGTCCGAAGGCGGCCGTGCCGGTGACGTACTGCGAGATGTTGCCGGGGAAGATCGCGACGAAGAAGCCGGCGGTGACCCACCCCACGGCGGGCCGGAATCTCGTCGGCGCCAGGATGAGGGCGGCGCCCAGTCCTATCTCGACGACACCGGAGGCCAGCACCACGAAGTCCGGGTCCAGGGGCACCCAGGTGGGCACCTGGGCCTGGAACTCCTGCCGCATGGTGGTCAGGTGTCCCACGCCGGCGCCCAGCAGTGCGGCGCCGAGGGTCCAGCGTCCCAGGTGACGGATCACCTCGCCGGCCCGGCCCGGGCGTCGTGTCATCCGGGTGCCGGTGCGTCCGGCCGGTCGCGTACCTGGGGTGTGCTCCATGACAGAAGTATTGCGCACAACTCAATTGTGCGCAATCGAATTCTGCGGGACAATGGGGAGATGGACGCCGATCTCCGCCTCGACCAGCAGGTCTGCTTTGCCCTCTACGCCGCTTCCAGGGCGTCGACAGCGGCCTATCGGGAGGCCCTGGCCTCGGCCGGGCTCACCTATCCCCAGTATCTGGTGATGCTCACCCTGTGGGAGGAGGACGGTCTGACGATCCGACAGCTGGGCGACCGGATGCTCCTGGACTCCGGCACCCTCTCCCCGCTGATCTCGCGGATGGAGGCCGCCGGACTGGTGTCGCGTCACCGGGCGGGCGGGGACGCCCGGAGTGTGACCGTCGTGCTGACTGACGCCGGGCACGCCCTCCGCGACGAGGCGGGCCGCATCCAGTGCTCCCTGTTGGAGAAGCTGGACCTGCCGGCGGAGGACCTCCTCGAGCTGCGTCGACTGGCGCGGAATGTCGTGGCGGCGCTGGAGCGTGCCGACGCGACGTGAGTCCGGGGCGCCGCCGGGCCCCGGGTGGGGTCAGCTGTGCCGAGCCGGATCCGGCCGCGGAACGTTCTGCAGCCTGAGTTGGCCCCTCGCGAGTACCGTGCCGCTCTCGGACTGGCGGATCACCACGTCCCACAGCTGCTGACCGCGCCCCTGGAACAACGCTTCCGCGCTCACGTCGA
>NZ_JAALEE010000495.1:19366-26096 GCF_014145265.1 Dietzia sp. CW19
AAGTCGGTGCCGTTGTGGACGCCGACCGCGATCTGGCCCCGGTCGGCCACGGCGGCTCCGGCGCCCGCGCCGCCCGCGGACTCGACGATGCTGGCGTAGACACCCCCGTGGACGGTCCCCCACGCGGTGAGGTGGCCCTCGCCCAGAAGCGCATGGCCCCTGAGGCTCGTCGCGGTCACCTCGTCGATGACGAGCCCTGAGGCTCGGACGAACCTGCTCGCGTCATCGGAAGAGGCATCGGGGAATCCGTCGGAGGTGGTCATGAGTTCTTTCTACCCGCACCCGATCACTGCTCCGCGGCGCTCGCCACGGGTTGGCGCAGTATCGTCCGCAGCCGAGCCGGTTCGGTCTTGCGCGCGTCGGAGAGGTAGATCTCGTGGTGGTGCCCCGAGGCGATCAGGCCGCGACCGGTGATGGCCTGCTCGTGCATCCGGGCGATGACCGGACCCTCCGCGTCGTACGGTCCGACGTGCAGGGTCTGGACGGCCGGGCCCTCCGCGAACTCCTCGAGGCGGACCCGGTCCACCGCGACGTGAGGCTTCCTCCGGGTCACCGTCTCCACGGCGGAGGCCACCATGTCCGCGGTGACCCGGTCCGGCTGCCAGATCATCATGGTCCACGCCCAGGCGTCCTTGTCCCGCGCGGTGAACACCCCGAGGTCGTCGGCGTACCAGAGACCCTCGAGCGGGCCGACGGTGTGGACGCGCCCGAGTTCGACCCTGGCCACCGCCCGCACCGCATAGGAGCACGTGTACAGCGCCTCGAGCACCCTGCCGTAGTCCGCGGAGGTGTTGGGGTTCCCCGAGCCGTCGGCCGTGAGGAATCGCATCGGTGGTACCTCGACCAGGTCGAACCTCGCGACTGTGCCGTTGTAGAGGTCCCTGCGCTCCCGTTTGATGTCGAAGGTTCCCACGTCTCACCCTTCCCGCAGTTCGTCGATCTGCCGGCGGTACACCTCGGTGAGGTCATCGATGTACGCGCGATCCCACCTCGGCGTGATGTGCTTGCTGCAGTTGGCGTCGGCGGCCACGAGATCCACGACGATCGCCCTCTCGACATGCCCGGTGTAGGTCCTCTCCCCCATCGACCGCAGGCGCCCGATCAGGTCCGGGTCCCGGTCCGGTTCGATGACCCGGGCGTGACCGAACACCTTGAGCCTGGCCCGGGTGGGATAGTCCACGAAGAGCAGACAGACGCGCCCGTCGTGGTCCATGTTGCCCACGGAGACGTACTGACGGTTTCCGCGGAACTCCAGCCACGCGAGAGAGGTGTGCGTCAGGACGTGGACGAACCCGGTGGGTCCCCCGCGGTGCTGGACGTACGGCCACCCGGACTCGGTGACGCTCGAGAGGAGGAAGTGGTCGGCGCGCCGGATCAGCGCGGAGTCCGTGCCCTCCAGGGCGAATTCGCCGGTCTCCGTCGGCCTGGTGACGCCCGTCGACTCCTGCCGTGCACGGGCGGCGGGACCGAACGCGATCTCGGGATATCGGTTGGTGGGCATGACCACGACCCTAGTCCGCCGTACCGGACCGTCAACTCTGATTGACGCGCCCGGTGCTGTCAACGTAGGTTGACGAACGAGGTGAGAAATGTGAACACGACCTATGACGACGCCGACGACCACGAGGACGACACGCCGAACCCGGTCGCCCGCCTGGCCGCGATCGCGGAGGCGAGGGCGGCGCTCGCCCGGGAGGAGTCGGCGGCGGTCCGACACGCTCGGCTGCACGGGTTGAGCTGGGCGGAGATCGGAGTCGTCCTCGGAGTGAGCAAGCAGGCACTGCACAAGCGGTTCGGTAAGGCGGGCTGATCGCCGGTACCCCTCACCCGATCGCGGGCTCGACACCCTCCGCCACGTACCGCGCGAGGTGCTCACCGGTGAGCGTGGACCGGGCTGCCACGAGCTCGGCGGGCGTGCCCTCGAACACGACGCGGCCGCCACCGTGGCCGGCCCCGGGACCGAGGTCGATGATCCAGTCCGCGTGGGCCATGACGGCCTGGTGGTGCTCGATGACGACGACGGACCTGCCCGCGTCCACCAGCCGGTCGAGCATGCCCAGCAGGTTCCGGACGTCGGCCAGATGCAGGCCGGTGGTCGGTTCGTCGAGCACGTAGACCTCCGCTTTGTCCGCCATCTGCGTGGCCAGCTTGAGACGTTGCCGCTCCCCTCCCGACAGCGTGGTCAGCGGTTGTCCCAGCCGGACGTAGCCCAGTCCCACGTCGCGGAGCCGGAGCAGGATCTTGTGCGCGGCCGGGATCCGCGCCGGTCCCTCGCGGAAGAACTCCTCTGCCGTGGCCACCGACATCGCCAGGACCTCACCGATGTTGCGCTCCCCCAACCGGTACTCCCGGACCTCGGCCTGGAAGCGCCGGCCCTCGCAGTCGTCGCACGTCGTGGCGACCCCCGCCATCAGACCGAGATCGCTGTAGATCACGCCCGCCCCCTTGCACGTGGGGCACGCGCCCTCGGAGTTGGGGCTGAACAGGGCGGGTTTGACCCCGTTGGCCTTGGCGAAGGCCTTCCGGATGGGCTCGAGCAGCCCGGTGTAGGTGGCCGGGTTGCTGCGGCGGGACCCACGGATCGCGGCCTGGTCGATCGCGACCACACCAGGTCGTGGGGAGACCGACCCGTGGATGAGCGAGCTCTTTCCGGAGCCCGCCACGCCGGTCACCACGCACAGCACGCCCAGCGGGATGTCGACGTCCACGTCCCGGACGTTGTGGGCGGTCGCGCCACGGACCTCGAGGTGGCCGGTCGCCCCCCGGACCTCCTCCTTGAGCGTCGCGCGATCATCGAGGTGGCGGCCGGTGACCGTGTCGCTCTCGCGGAGTCCGGTGACCGAGCCCTCGTAGCAGATCTCGCCACCAGTGGACCCGGCGCCGGGCCCCAGGTCCACCACGTGATCGGCGATGGCGATAGTCTCCGGCTTGTGTTCCACCACGAGAACGGTGTTCCCCTTGTCACGCAGACGCAGCAGCAGATCGTTCATCCGCTGGATGTCGTGCGGGTGCAAGCCGATCGACGGTTCATCGAAGACGTAGGTCACGTCCGTCAGCGCCGACCCCAGGTGTCGGATCATCTTGACGCGCTGCGACTCGCCACCGGAGAGTGTGCCGGCCGGCCGGTCCAGGGAGAGGTAGCCCAATCCGATCTCCACGAAGGAGTCCAGGGTGTGCTGCAGCGCTGCGAGCAGTGGTGCGACCGACGGTTCGGAGAGTCCGCGTAGCCACTCGGCCAGGTCGGTGATCTGCATCGCGGAGGCGTCGGCGATGTTCAGCGCGCCGATCCGCGACGACCGTGCGCTCTCGTTGAGGCGGGTGCCCCCACACTCCGGACAGGTGGTGAACACCACGGCCCTCTCCACGAACGCCCGGATGTGCGGCTGCATCGCCTCGAGGTCCTTGGCCAGCATCGACTTCTGGATCTTCGGGATGAGCCCCTCGAAGGTCACGTTGATCCCGTCGGCCTTGATCTTGACCGGCTCCCTCCGGAGCAGGTCGTGCATCTCCTGCTCGGTGAAATCGCGGACGGGCTTGTCCATGTCGAAGAAGCCGGACCCCGCGTAGATGCGCCCGTACCACCCGTCCATCGAGTAGCCGGGTACCGTGATGGCCCCCTCGGCGAGCGATCTGGACCGGTCGAGCAGAGCGTCGACGTCGAAGTCGGACACCGACCCACGACCCTCGCACCCGGCGCACATCCCGCCGGTGATGGAGAACTCCGCCTTCTGCCGGCTGCCGTCCGCCTTCGTGAGGGTGCCCGCCCCGCTGGCGGACGCGACGTTGAAGGAGTACGCCTTGGGCCCGCCGATGCGCGGCTCGGCCAGTCTGCTGAACAGGATGCGCAGCAGGGCCCCGGTGTCGGTGGCCGTGCCGACGGTCGAGCGGGGGTCGGACCCCATGCGCTCCTGATCCACCACGATGGCGGTGGTGAGGCCGTCGAGGAGGTCCACCTCGGGGCGCGCGAGGGTGGGCATGAAGCCCTGCAGGAACGCGCTGTAGGTCTCGTTGATCATCCGCTGGGACTCGGCGGCGATCGTGGCGAAGACCAGGGAACTCTTGCCCGAACCGGACACCCCGGTGAAGACGGTGAGCCGTCGTTTGGGCAGGTCGACGCTGATCGACTTCAGGTTGTTCTCCCGCGCTCCCTGGACGCGGATGACGTCGTGTGAATCGGCGATGTGGTCACTCACGGGGCGTCTCCTCGCTGGGGTGTCTGCGGTCAACCGTAGGTGCCGGACACCCCGCCGGGGAGGGATACCTCGGCCGCAGTTGACCTCAGCTGCGGTTCACCTCAGTCGCTCGGCGCGCCGGGCGGCGGCCACCAGATCGCCGGACATCCGGACCAACTCTGTGGCGTCCTCTCCCTCGAGGATCGCGGTGTGCAGGTCCTCGCACGCGCACCTGAGCTGGAACATCCTGTCCATGAGGTCGGTGGACTCCGCTTCCGAGAGCACCACCGTCCCCTCCGGCAGTTCACGGACCCGCAGCGACTGCCGTTGCTCGTAGGCACGCTGACGGCACGAGCGGCGGCAGTATCGTCGCCGTCGGCCCGTGGCGCCCTCGTCCACCGGTCGCCCGCACCACGCGCACGAGGACTCGCCCCGCCGGGGCGGGGGTTGATCGGCGGGGGCGTCGGTGTCCACGGAGGTCAGGGTACCGAGACGGTCCCCGACTGGCCTGCGGCCGTGGCGCGTGGGAACATTTGGGGGGTCACCTGGCGTTACATCACCAGGAACACGGCAGCGTCGTGTCGCAGGTGGACAGACGGACGAACACGGTAGAAGGAGTTCGCATGGCAGATCGAGTCCTCAGAGGCAGCCGCCTGGGTGCGGTGAGCTACGAGACCGACCGGGACACCGATCTCGCGCCCCGGCGGATGGCCAAGTACCAGACGGAGAACGGCGAGGTGTACGAGGTCCCGTTCGCCGACGACGCCGAGATCCCCGGAACCTGGATGTGCAAGAACGGCCAGGAGGGCCAGCTCATCGACGGTCCGGCGGTCGAGGTCAAGAAGGGTAAGCCGCCGCGCACCCACTGGGACATGCTCCTCGAGCGTCGCTCGCTCGACGACCTCGAGGACCTGCTCAAGGAGCGGATGGACATCCTCAAGAAGCGTCGGCGCGCCGGCGCCCGCTGAGCACCGACACCGCGCGAGGACGCCCCGGCCCCGTCACGGGCCGGGGCGCTTTCGCATATCGGGGGCGCCGGGTCAGCGCCGGACGAGTGATCTCAGCTGTCCGCGCCGCTTCTCCCAGCCCCAGCGGGCCACGTTCACGGCGGCCTCCCGGAAGATCGACTCGCTCATCTTGGACTGACCGAGGGTGCGCTCGGTGAAGGTGATGGGGACCTCGACGACCGTGCCCCCGGTGTTCAACAGCCGCCAGGTCATGTCGATCTGGAAGCAGTAGCCCTTCGACTCGATGGCCTCCAGGTCCAGGCGCATCAGTGACTCGCTGCGATAGGCCCGGAAGCCGGCCGTGATGTCCCTGATGCCCACGCCCAGCATGATCCGGGAGTAGACGTTGCCGCCGCGGGAGATCACGTGGCGCTGCCACGGCCAGTTCTCCACGCTGCCGCCGGGCACGTAGCGAGACCCGATCACCAGGTCCGCGCCGGCGTCGACCGCCTCGAGCATCGCGGGCAGCCGCTCGGGCGGGTGGCTGCCGTCCGCGTCCATCTCCACCAGCACGGTGTAGCCGCGCTCCAGGCCCCAGCGGAATCCGGCGATGTAGGCGGCCCCGAGTCCCTGCTTGCCCGGGCGGTGCAGGACGGTGATCCGCCCCCGCGCGTCCTGCGCGGCGAGCCGGTCGGCGACCTCCCCCGTGCCGTCAGGGCTGTTGTCGTCGGCGATGAGGACAGCCACGTCGGGAGCTGACGCGAGCAGACGCTCGACGACGCCGGGCAGGTTGTCCCGCTCGTCGTACGTGGGGATGATCACCAGGGTCCGCGCGGACGCAGCGGCGGGCTCAGGCGCCATCGGATCGGTCACTTACGTCTCCTCGTGCTCGGTCGCGGGTCGCTGCCGGGTGCGGATCAACGCCCATCCCAGGCCGACGAGCCCGATGAGACAGCTCACCATCTGCGGTATGCCGCCCAGTCGGGTTGCCATCGTACCGGCGGTCCCCAACTCGACCCGCGCCGCCAGCGTCGCGGGCTCGAAGATCCCGGTCTCCTGGAGCACCTGACCGTCGGGGCCGATCACCGCGCTGACCCCGCTCGTGGCGGCGATGAGGACGGGGACGTGGTGCTCCACGGCCCGGACCCGCGACATCGCGAGTTGCTGGTAGGTCATCGGGGATCTGCCGAACGTCGCGTTGTTGGTGGGCACGGTGAGGATCTGCGCGCCGCGCGCGATCGGTTCACGGGCCGCGGCGTCGAAGGCGATCTCGAAGCAGATGGCCACACCGAGGTCGATCCCGGCCGCGGTGATGAGCCCGGTGCCGTCGCCCGGGACGAAGTGCCCCGCGGTCCGGGCGATCGGGAACAGCGCTTCGAGCGGCGCGCGGAGGGGCAACCACTCCCCGAACGGCTGGATGTACTTCTTGTCGTGACGGTCGACCACCGGCCCGGCGGCGGAATCGGACGATCGGCCGTCCCAGACCAGGTACGAGTTGGTGGCCTCGGGGCCGTCACCCACACGCAGGACGGTGCCCACGAGGATCGGGGCGTCCAGGCGTCGGGACAGGGCGGTGATCTGGTCGCCAGCCAGTCTGTCGGCCAGGGGCGA
>NZ_JAALEE010000048.1:0-3799 GCF_014145265.1 Dietzia sp. CW19
GCACGTCGGCCACCGCCTCGGCGAAGGCCTCGCCGTCCGGGTACCGGCGAGCCGGGTCCTTGACCATGGCGTCGGCGAGGAGCCTGCGGACCGGCGGCGGCACCGAGTCGGGCAGCGGTGGCGGCGTCTCCCGGACGTGCATCATCGCCACGCTCACCGGTGAATCGGCCACGAACGGCCTGCGCCCGGAAACGCACTCGTACCCCACCACGCCGAGCGAGTACACGTCACCGGCCGGGGTGGTCTCGTGCCCCATGGCCTGCTCGGGGGCGATGTACTGGGCGGTGCCCACGACCATCCCGGCCTGGGTGACCGCCGCGGACCCCATCGACTTGGCGATGCCGAAATCGGTGAGCTTGACCTGCCCGGAGGGCGTGATGAGGATGTTGCCCGGCTTGACGTCCCGGTGCACCAACCCGATCGCGTGTGCGGCGTTGAGCGCGCGACCGGTCTGCTCCAGCATGTCGAGGGTGTGGCGCAGCGGGAGCGACCCCTCGCGGGACAGGACGTCGGACAGCGGCTCGCCCACCACGAGCTCCATGACCAGGTAGGACAGTGGGCTACCCGAGGCCGGGTCGTCGATCTGCCCGTAGTCGTAGACCGTCGCGATCCCCGGGTGCGAGATCCGTGCCGTCACCTTGGCCTCGGACCGGAACCGCTCGACGAACTCCTGGTCGGAGGAGAACTCGGCCTTGAGCACCTTCACCGCCACGTGCCGGTCCAGCACCGCGTCGGCGGCCTCCCAGACCTGACCCATCCCGCCCGTGGCGATCAGGCGCAACAGGCGGTACCGGCCGGACAGGAGCGCTCCGGAGTTGAGGCTCATCCGGCTCCCCCGAGGAGGGCACCGAGGACCTCGCGCCCGATGGGGGCGGCGTAGGTGGAGCCCACAGTGTCGCGGGTGACGCCCGGCCCGGATTCGATCGCCACGGCCACGGCCACGTCCTGCCCGGGTACGAACGCGATGTACCAGGTGTAGGGGACGGACTCCGCGGCGTCCACGCCGTGCTCCGCGGTGCCGGTCTTGGAGGCGATGGTCACCCCGGGCAGGCCGCCCCCGGCGTTGCGCTCCGCGCCCTCCATGAGCTCGGTGAGGGTGCCGGCCTGCTCGTCGGTGAGGGCGCGTCCGGCGTCCTCGGGGGTGAACCCCTGCACCACGGAGAGGTCCGGCGCCGTGAGCGAACGGATCAGCTTCGGCTGCATACGCACCCCGCCGTTGGACACGGTCGCGGCCACCATGGCGTTCTGCAGCGTGGTCATGCGGACATCGCTCTGACCGATCGAGCTCATGGCGAGCTGGGCGGCGTCCTCCATCTGGCCGAGCCCGGACGGCGCCGCGGGGATCCCGAGCTCGTCCGGCTCACCGCCGTCCACACCGAAGCGCTCGGCCATCTCGGTGAACGCGTCGGCACCGATCTCCTGGCTGAGCTCCACGAAGGGCACGTTGCAGGAGAGCTCGAACGCGGTGCGGAGGGTCACGGTGCCGCCCCCGCAGGCCTGGCCGGCGTAGTTCTGCAGGAACGTGGAGGTCCCGGGCAGCAGGGTGCGGTCCGCGCCGGAGACCGGGGTCTCCGGTCCCATCCCGGACTCGAGGGCGGCGGCGGTGGTGATGACCTTCATGGTGGACCCGGGAGGCAGGGACTGCTGGGTGGCGTGGTTGAGCAGCGGCCGGTCGGGGCTCTGCTCGATCCGCGCCATCTCCTGCGTGCGGACGGTCTGCTCCTGGCTGGACAGGGCGTTGGGATCGAAGGACGGGCTGGAGGCCAGCGCCAGGACCTCGCCGGTGGAGGGTCGGACCGCCGCCACGGAACCCACGAAGGGTCCCTGGCCCGCGCCCCGCTGCAGCGCCGCGTAGGCGACCTCCTGGGCGACGGGGTCGAGCGTCAGCTCCACCGAACCGCCCTGGGGGGTGCGCCCGGAGATGAGCCCCGAGATGCGCTGGGAGAGCAGCCGCGGGTCGGACCCGTTGAGGAACGCGTCCTGGGACTGTTCGATCCCCGAGGTGGCGAACTGCAGGGAGTAGTACCCGACCGTCGGGCCGAACGCGGTCGGACCGGTGGGATAGGTGCGCTCGAACTCGTACCTGCCCTCGGAGGGGACCGACATGGCCAGCACCCGGCCGCCGGCGGTGATCTGCCCGCGCTGGCGGGAGTACTCGTCGAGCAGCATCCGGGTGTTGCGGGGGTCGGCGCGCAGGTCGTCGGCGCGGAAGACCTGCACCCAGGTGAGCTGCAGGAGCAGCGCGACCACCATGACGATGGCGGCGATCGCGATCCTGCGGATGGCGGCGTTCACGCGGCGCTCACCCGGACTTCCGGACGCGGGCCAGCAGCGGGGTCCGCATCATGCCCGTGGCGGCCTCGGCGAGCGCGGGTGTCTGACGCGGGGTCGGCAGCGGCCGCCGGGCGTCGTCCGACAACCGGAGCAGGATGGCCAGCAGGGCGTAGTTGGCGAGCAGGCTCGACCCGCCGTAGGCCATGAAGGGCAGGGTGAGCCCGGTGAGCGGGATGAGGGTGGAGACCCCGCCGACCACCACGAACACCTGGATGGCCACGGTGAAGGCCAGGCCGACGGCGACGAGTTTGCCGAAGCTGTCCCTGATGGTCAGACCCACGCGGATCCCGCGCAGGACGATGATCGTGTAGATCATCAGCACGGCGGCGAGGCCGATCAGGCCCAGTTCCTCGCCGATCGTGGAGGTGATGAAGTCGGTGCCCGCGAACGGCACCTGGTCCGGCCGCCCGTTGCCGAGTCCGGTGCCGCCCATGCCGCCGGAGGCGAGACCGAACAGTGCCTGCGAGCTCTGATAACCGCCGGTGTCGAAGTAGGCGAAGGGGTCCTGCCAGATCTGGAACCGCACCCGCACGTGCCCGAAGAGGGCGTAGGCCAGCACGCCACCGACACCCACCAGCACCACGCCGATGAGCAACCAGCTGACGCGCTCCGTGGCCACGTAGAGCATGGTGAGCACGGTGGCGAAGAGCAGGAGCGCCATGCCGAGGTCCGTGTTGAACACCAGCACGCCCAGGGACAGGAACCACGCCACGATGATCGGCCCGAGGTCACGCCCGCGGGGCAGGTCCACGCCGAGGATCCGCCGACCGGCGCTGGTGAACAGCTCCCGCTTCTCGACCAGGATCGAGGCGAAGAAGATGATGAGCAGGATCTTGGCGAACTCGCCGGGCTGGATGGTGAAGCCGGGCAGGATGATCCAGTTCTTGGCGCCGTTGATCTCGGAGAACCGGGCGGGCAGCACCGCCGGGATCGCCAGCAACACCAGGCCGGCGAAACCCATGGTGTAGCCGTACCGGGACAGCACCCGGTGGTCCCGGAGGAAGTACAACACGGCCGCCATGAAGGCCAGCCCGATGAGGGTCCACAGCAGCTGCCGGGTGACGTCCATCCCCGGCGGGTCGGTGCCGTTGGCCACGGCGCGCGCCGCGTACGCCAGGTCGAGGCGGTAGATCAGCACCAGGCCCAGGCCGTTGAGCAGGGCGACCGCCGGCAGGAGCACCGGGTCCGAGAAGGGGGCCAACCACCGGATCAGCAGGTGGGCGCCGCCGCACAGACCGAGGTAGGCGAGGGTGAGCCAGAGCAGTGTGAGGCTGAGTTCCTGCTCCTGGGCCAGCTGGACCAGGAGCAGTGCGAATCCGACGATCACCGAGGCGGCGACCAGCAGGACGAGCTCCTTGCCGCGGCGGGGCGGGGCCGGAGCCGCCTGCGTTCCGGGTACGGGGGCGGCCACGGGTCAGCTCACCGCCCGGCAGTCGACTCCCGGCACGGGGGCCGGGGCGGGCGG
>NZ_JAALEE010000496.1:0-1091 GCF_014145265.1 Dietzia sp. CW19
ACGCCCTAGGAGACTGCTGAACAAGGCGCTATTGGGGTTGGCGGTCGTGTGAGCGGCGGTCCCGGGCGTCACCGGTGGGATGGCGAGCGGCGTTTTAGGTCAGCACTCTGGGTGCGACGACCGAGGGCCTTCGGTCCACTTGATGTGATCCTGCGCGGTCTCACCGGCCATCGGCGAGAGGCGGCTCCCCTAACTGCTGGTCAGGCCAGTGCCCAAGCTCCGTTCTGGTGGGTCAGGCCCATGGCTAGCAGTCGACGCAGGTTGAGGGCGGCGGCGCGGTGGTGGAGCCAGCTGTTGTTCTTATCCACCCC
This sequence comes from Dietzia sp. CW19, assembly GCF_014145265.1. NCBI lineage: Bacteria > Bacillati > Actinomycetota > Actinomycetes > Mycobacteriales > Dietziaceae > Dietzia > Dietzia sp. CW19. The sequence continues at coordinate 312 of NZ_JAALEE010000496.1, forward strand.
GCGATAGGGCACGCGGCGGGCGCCTCGGGTGAGCCAGGCGATGGAGCGTTCGACCATCGGTCGATGCTGCCGGTAGGTGGTCTGGAATTCTTCGTCGCTGGCCCGTTGGCGGTGCTGGCGTTGCAGGAGGTGATGCTCGCCGAGTACTACCTTGCGGCCAGCTGCCGAGGTCGTGCACCGATGGCGTAGTGGGCAGCCGCGGCAGGCAACGCTGAACGTGACGGTCCCCTTCGTCGAGGGGGTTCGTGTGACACCTGCAGGGCAGGTCAGCGTGCCGGTAGTGGTGTCGAAGATGAAGTCGTCAATCGTGAACCCACGGTCCACAGCGGGCCTGGTAGGCCAGGGTTTGACCAGGGGCAGCCACTGCTTTTGGTCCAGGGTGCGCAGCATGTCGCCGGTGGCATACGCCGAGTCCCCGAGCACTTCAATGTGCTCGACGTCTGTAGTGGTGGGATCTGTGGTCACCAGGTCCGCACCGACGGCGGCGTCGGAATTGTCCGGACCGCTGGCCCGAGTCAGCCGGGCCGCAGTGGTCAGCCCGGTATCGGGTTCGACCACGATGTGCGCTTTGAACCCGTCCTGGCGGCGCTCGCGGGTCTTGTGTGCGTGCCGGGCATCGGGGTCCACGGTAGAGATCACCCGGTCCGGGACGGTGCGGCGGGCGATGCGCCACCGGCCGTCGGTGCCATCGGAATCCTCGGCGGGCTCGACGTCCTGGCCGGCGACCAATGCCAGCAGCGCCACCGCCTCGGCTGGTCTGCCGCCGGCGGCGGTGATCGC
>NZ_JAALEE010000496.1:1101-5271 GCF_014145265.1 Dietzia sp. CW19
GTCTGCGACCAGGGCCGAGACCAGCTCGTCGCGGGCGGCCTGGTCATCCCAGGCGATACGCGGCTTACCGGCCTCGGAGTAATCGTGCCCGCACACCGCCGCCAACCGGGTGCACTCGGAGGCGATCAGCTCTTTCGCGCCGGGCACTTCGCGGCCGACCCGCCTGATCTGGGCGATGAGTTGGGTGATCGTGTCCTGACGGGCCACCGCATCATCCAGAACCGTCGAGTCCAGTGCGCGGCGGGTCTTAGTCTTGACCGCTCCGGTCTCGGCGATGACCTGGCGCACCACCTCGAAGATCCGCTGCGGATTCTCGCTGGCGGCCAGCCGGCGCCGCCAGTAAGTCAACGTCGACGAGTCGAAGCCCTTGGCATCGACCGCGTACCCGCACGCGGCCTTCCACCGCAGGTCGAACGTCAACGCATCCACGGCCTCCCGGTCGGAGTGCCCAAACAGAGCCTGAAGCACGATGACCGAGGCGATCACCTCCCCCGGGATCGACGGCCGGCCCCGGCCCGTGGGAAACAGATCGGCGAACAACTCCGCCGGGAACAAGCGATCCCGATACTCGGCCAGCAACGCGAACACGCTGCCGGGCTCGAGCAGATGCCCCGCCACCGACTCCACATCCAGCAACTCACGCTGCCGATCCCACTCACCCTGCATGAACCAAGTATTTCAGGCCCGGGCCACCCCGCGGGGCGGACACCCTGATTGCTCAGCAGTCTCCTAGCGGCGACCACGCCCGAGCACGTACCTTGCCCCCATCAGCCGGTGCATTGAGGAGGAAGGTGGAGGAGCACGTGGAGTCCGACAACAGGCCTGGTACTCGCCGACCCCGCATGAACGGGCAGTCACACGCACCAGGCAACGCGGACACGGTGCACTCCGCCTACTCCGCCCGCGCACACGAGTACATCGACCTACTCGGTGACATCGACACCACAGCACCTGAGGACCGCAAGTTGGTCACCCGCTGGGCTCGCGACTGCACGGGTCGCGTCGTCGACATCGGGTGCGGTCCAGGCCACTGGACCGCTTACCTCTCCGACGCCGGCGTCACAGCCGAAGGAATCGACCCGGTGCCAGAGTTAGTGGACCACGCACAGCGCACCTACCCGCAGGTGCAGTTCCGTCAGGGGACATTTGACGATCTGGGTGACCTGCCGGCCCTCTTGGGTGGAGTCTTCTCCTGGTACTCACTGATCCACCTCGACCCCGGAGACGTCCCCGAGGCACTGGCGACGATGCGAGCGTCACTGGCGCCGGGCGGTCGCCTCCTCCTTGCGTTCTTCGACGGAGACACTCTCGAGGAGTTTCCCCACGCTGTGGCGCCCGCCTTCTCCTGGCCCCTGACCACGATGATCGACACCGTTGACCGTGCGGGCTTCACAGTCACCCATCGGGAGCGTCGACACGATCCCGGTCATCGGCCCCACGCCGCGCTACTCGCCTACCGGGACTAGAAACCCAACGGTGAGCGTGATCACGCCGTCGCCCATCCGGAGGAGAGTCGTGATTCAGTAGCCGCTCCGGCGACCGAGGTGCAAGGCTGGATTCGTGGCTTCCGAGGACGGCTTCTACGCTCGCATGTTCCGGCGGCACGCTCATCCGGTCAGTGCATGGTCGAGGCTCCTGAGCGCACCACTGCTGCTGGTCCCCCTGTGGACTCGCCTGTGGTGGTTGTACGTGCCGATCGGCGCGTGGTTTGCACTCAACCCAGTGATGACCCCGCCCGCTCACAACATGAAGTCGTTTGCGACACAAGCAATCCTGGGCGAAGAGTCCTGGTCTCGGGACCCCAGGTCCGAGCCGATGGTCCTGGCCCTGACTGGCATGGCCAGTACATCGCTCGTGTGCGCCATGGTGGCCAGCTACAAGCACAGAAAGACCAGTGCGGTCGCCTGCATCGGGATATTCCAGGCGCTCACGTTGTGGCAATGGAGGCTGTGGGCGGATCGATTCACCTGCGAGACACGCGGGACTGCCCACTGATCCCAGCCGCTGCCGCGGCTTACCTCGGCACGTGCCGATTTGTTAGGGCGAGCACCTTGGCGAAACCTGCCAAGTACTCCCTGCTGCGTCGCGCGGCCTGCTGTTCCACGAGCTCGTCGGCAAGCACCTTCGGCACCGAGGACGAGTCGGCGGCGAGGTGTTCGAGCGCCACAGCCGCAGCGACGGACTGCCCTTCGTAGAAGGTCAGGTCGGGGAGGACCACCTCAAGGGCTCGCGACAGCTCGCCGGCAGCGCGCTCTTCGATCATCGTGGTCACGGACGCGCGGTACTGCTCAAAACGGTCCTGCGCCTCTTCGAGATCCCGTCGCAGGTCGGATGGGTCAAGCATCGGCGCGAGGGTCGGTGCCGGCAGTATCCACGGGCGCGCCGGTCGCGTCGTCAACGACCATCTCCAGGTTCACACTGTCACTCTAAGCCCCCTTGAGTGACAGCGATCGGGCCACCATCGAACCCATTCGGCGTCAGGTGTCTCAACGCCTCGAAGAGCAGGAGTTCCTCAGATCCGGTGTCCCCCATGTAGCGAGCCAACACTCCATCTCTCCGGACTCGGGGCACCGACTATCTCTCCGCTATCGGAGTAGCAAAGTGCTGGACATAGAGATGAGCCTCTGGGAGGCCCTGGTACGCAGCCGTCCGCACGCAGACGCCCACCCTGGTGAAGTCCGGGTTGACGACGTTCTCCCTGTGACCGGGACTCTGCATCCAGCTGTCGACCGGATCGGGTCCGCCCGGAGTTGAGTAAAATAGGTTCTCTGCAGCAGTGGAGTAGTCGACGCCGGCCCCACGGATAAACATGAACGGATCGCCACTGCCATCAGGCGCAAAGTGCCCCCAGTAGTCCCTCGCGATCATGTCGTCCGCTTTCGCGCAGGCACTGTCTCGGAGCGTCTCACTGGCGTCCAGAGTCGGAACACCGTTCTCGCCCCGCTGCACGTTCGTCTGCTCTTCCACCGGCGACGGATTTGCCGGGGGTTCGACTTCAGCCTGATCTCCCGAGTCGAACAACGGGAGTTCCCGGTTCACCGCGGCATCCCACTCTGCGCAGCCGCTCCCCACCATCGAGGCCACCAGAAGTAGCGGAGCCGCCGCGACCTTTGCGACTGTCCTATTCTTCATTCTGATCACCCGATCTGAATATACCGAAGCGTATCCAGCGAGCGGCCCTGGATCGCGTTGCACGCCTCGTGCAGGTGCTGTGCTTCGCTCTCGCCCGGGGTCAGCCGTCCGCTGTCAGATGAAGGTGCCGGCCACCCAGGGCGCGCCGATGCGGTGTGGCGCCCACACCACGCAGTAGGCCAGAACCACCGTGACGGCGGTACAGGTAACGGCCAACAGTTTGTCCATGCCAGCGCCTGAGCGGATTCGCAGCGGTCCCGGCAGGCGGAAGTTCCACCATCGCTTGCCTCCGATGCTGACGACGCCGCCGAGTAGAGGCACGCCCCGCTTGGTCATCATGTCGCCGAGGATGTGCACCACGACACCGGCAGTGACAGCTGCGCCGAGCGCTGCACTTCCAGCCGAGGCTGGCAGTGCAAACCACACTGCTATCGCAAGCGCCAGCGAGAGCCCGGTGACGTAGACCCAATCCTGCTTCTTGGCCCAGTTCGGTGCCAGGCCGCGGATGGCCAGGCCCAGCATGAAGAACAGCACCCCGATAGCGCTGTTCTTGCCGTACGCCGAGACGAGGGCGGCGGTGCCGGCACCTGCAAGAAGTGCGAACGACAGCGTATGGGTCGCGGTGCGGTGCCCGTTGTTGATCCGGGCGTCCTTGCGAGTCATCGTCAGGTCGTAGATGGTCTTCGAGACGCTCTCAGTGATGTGCGCGAGGACCTTCGAGACGAGCCCGAAGCTGCGAGCCAGCGTGCTCTGCGACGTATCGAGGTCCGGGAGAAGCGCCGCACCGGCGGTGACACCGGCAAACACGAACACCTCGGTCGCGGAGGTGGCCCCGCCCCATTCCACGGGGAGAAATGCCCCGATAGCCAGCCCTGCGGCGGCCCCGCTCATCGCGTGTGTAGGTCCCATCACCATGTGCAGCACACCTTACTGTTCACCGTGACTCGCCTCCAGATCCGGGAGAGATTCCCCGAACCGGATCGACTACGCCGACGATGTAATCGGTCTCTAGCCCCGGTGATTCACGGGGATCTGCGG
>NZ_JAALEE010000497.1:0-1033 GCF_014145265.1 Dietzia sp. CW19
CGCCGACGTGGTGCTCAACGGGCGCGACGAGGCGGCGCTGTGGCACCGGGTCGCCGAGCTCGCCGCACGGTCCGACGGCCGGATCTCCGGGGTCGCCGGGTCGGCACACGAGCCCACGGTGGCGGAGTCGCTGCTCGAGGAGGCGATCCGCGGGGGGTCGACGGTCTCCGGCCTGATCACGTGCGCAGGGGTTCCCGAGCCCGCGGGGTCCTCGATCCTCACCGTGAGTCACGCGGAGTTCGGTGCGCTCATGGACGCCCACCTCGGGACGACCTTCGCGGCGTGTCGCGTGTTCGCACCGCACTTCGTCTCCACCGGCTCGGGCGCGATCGTCACCACGTCGTCGTTCGCCTGGAAAGGCGACTACGGAGGTACGGGCTACCCGGCCGGCAAGGGCGCGGTCACCTCGCTGACCATGGCGATCGCGGCCGAGCTCGCCGAGCACGGGGTGCGGGCGAACGTGGTGTGCCCGGGCGCCCGGACCAGGCTGTCGAGCGGGGAGGACTACGAGGACCAGATCCGCGAGCTGGGCCGCAGGGGGATGCTCGACGAGCTCAGTGTGGCCGGTGCACTGGACCCGGCCGGGCCGGAGTACGTGGCGCCGCTCTACACCTATCTCGTCTCCGATCTGGCTGCCGGGATCACCGGCGGGGTGTTCGCCGGGTCGGGCGGGTTCATCGGGAGATTCCCCGCCCCGGAGGCGCAGATCCTGGCCTACCGAGATTTCCACGACAGTCCGCCGTGGACCCCTGAGGAGATAGACGGACTGGTCCGGGCCTGAACGGCGCCCGAAGCCGCTCGAGGAGCGTGGGGAGCGGACCGCGCGGCCGAGGCGGTGGACACCTCGTCGTCGTCCGTTCGGCCCGTTCCGGCGAACGCGCACCCGCGCGCCTACCGCGCCGAGAGGTCACACCCGCTCACGTTTCCCCAGGTGAGGTTCGGAACTTTCCTGCATTCGTGACCACTCGCCGAGCGGCCGGCAGTGCTGCGGCTGGCGCGGCCCCGCACCCGGGCCCCGCAGCCCGGCCTGGGC
>NZ_JAALEE010000498.1:0-3017 GCF_014145265.1 Dietzia sp. CW19
GCCCGAGGTGACACCCGCGCCCCCACGGGCCGGACGCGGCAAACATCGCCGTGCGGAGCCGGACGAGGAGGCGTCGGACGCGGAGCCGTCGGCTGCGGCCTCGACCGGCACGGGCTCCGGTCGTGAGCGCCCGGGCGTGGAACCGGACGTCGAGCAGACCACCCGCCTCCAGCTGCCGCCGGATATCCGGGACTGACCTTCCGCAACGAGAGGACCCGCCCGCGCCGGATGCGCGGACGGGTCCTCTCGCTGATGTGGGGTGTGTCAGCTGGCGGAGCTCAGGAGACCGGTGACGGTCGGGCTCGACAGCGGGGCGACGTCGTATCCGGCCGAGTCGGACAGGCTCGAGGTGAGCGAGCCGCCGATGGCGCCGTCGATCGGGTTGACCACGGAACCGGGATCCAGCGAACCGGTACCGCCCCCGCCGCCGGCACCGGGGTTGGTCCCGGTGACGATGACGGGCGACGAGGTCGCGGTCGCGCCGACCCAGGTGTCCCCGAGCGCGTCCGTGTTATTTACGACGGCGGTGTAGCGGTAAACCTTGCTGTCTTCCGCGCGCGGAAGATCGTCCGCGAAGCTCACGGAGGTACCGGTCGCCGGCATCTCGACCTCTCCGATCTCGACACCGTCGCGGAAGATCTGGACCATCGTGCCCTCGGGGAAGTTGTTCGCGGGGCGCTGGAACGAGGTGACTACGTTGACTGCGAGCGAGTCTTCATCGAGCGTGCCGGGCTGAGCCTGGACGTTCAGGTTGGTGTTCCACTCGAAGGGAACCCACGGAGCGTTGGTGACCACGGTCCTGGTGAGTTCTGCCGCGTTGGCGCTCACCCCGCACTCGACCTGGGTGCCGGTGGTGCCGGTGCCGCCCGCAGTGGTCCCTCGGGTGTACTGGAACTGCGTCGACGCCGCATCCGTGGCGGCGGTGGCCCCCGCCCCGGCAAGGCCGAAGACGATCTGCTGACTCGGCGTGTTCGGCGCACGCATGCTGAAGGTGACCTCGGGCAGCTGGAACGACTGGTTGTTGTTCTTCTGCAGGCCCGAGTTGATGGTGTTGCCCGTCCCGTCTTCTGCGAGGCACCGAACCAGGACACGGTCGCGGGTGCGCGGCCCGGCGGTACGGTCTCGACGGCGCCCGTCGTGGAGATGTCGGCGCTGTACTACTCGCGCTACCAGAACGTCAGGGCCGAGATGGTCAGCATCACGGCGTCGGGGTCGACGATCACCAAGCCGCTGTGGCCGCTCACCCAGTTCTTCCCGCAGGGCAGCCTCGGGGACATGGCGAGCGAAGCCGTCCAGCTGCGCTCGCAGATCACCGAGCAGAACACCAGGGCCAAGGTCGAGGGGCTGTACGGCACGACCGGTTCGTTCGCGGTGACCAACGGGCAGACCGTCACCCGGACGATCGCACTCGGGCCGCCGGCCACCCAGCCCCGCGGTTCGGATCTGGTCGGTTACTTCACGATGTGCGCGCAGGGCACCAACTCCGCCGCCGCGCAGGGCACCGGCCAGCTCTACGCGTGGTCTGCCTTCGAGGAGGGGTGGCCCCCGCCGGTCGTCATCCCCGAGGACAGCGGCAGCCTCGCGACCGGGTCTCTCGGCTCGCTGGGCAGCAGTGGTACGGACCCCGTCGATCCGGAGCCACCGGTCGAGGAGGAGCCGCCGGCTGAGGACAACGGGGACCCCCTGGACCCCTGATCGTCACTGGCTTGAGCGTGGCCTCGAGCTGAAGGAGGACGGGCCGGTCGCGTCACGCGACCGGCCCGTCCTCCTTCTGTCGTGTTCTGTCGTGGCGCGCGTCTAGAGTCGACCCCGGTACCGATACCGTCGCCGCAGCCACCGTCGCGGCCGATCAGAGGAGCCCGATGTCCGTCCCCGCCACCGTCGACTCGACCGCCAGAGCGCGACTGGCCGAGCTGGTCGCCGAGCTCGCCGTCGTCCACGGCCGAGTCACCCTCTCCTCGGGCCGCGAGGCCGACTACTACGTGGACCTGCGCCGCGCGACCCTGCACCACGAGGCGTCGCCGCTCATCGGCCGTCTGCTGCGTGAACTGACCGACGACTGGGACTTCGAGGCGGTCGGCGGACTGACCCTCGGCGCCGACCCGGTCGCCACGGCGATCATGCACGCGCCGGGTCGGCCGATCGACGCGTTCGTCGTCCGCAAAGAGGCCAAGAAGCACGGGATGCAGCGCCGGATCGAGGGGCCGGACATCGTGGGGAAGCGGGTCCTCGTCGTCGAGGACACCACGACCACCGGCAACTCCCCGCTCACCGCGGTGGCCGCCCTGCGCGAGGCCGGAGCCGAGGTGGTGGGCGTGGCGACCGTCGTCGACCGTGCCACCGGCGCCGATGACGTGATCCGGGCCGAGGGCGTGGAGTACCGCGCCCTGCTCGGCCTGACCGACCTGGGACTGGAGTGACATGACCGCCAAGTGGACGACGACGAGACGCATGACGACCGAGGGGACGGCGTCCGGTAGGACGACGGCGAGGGCTTTCCCCACCGTCCTGGCGCAGGCGCTGCGGGAGCGGGTGCTCTCGCTCATGGACACCTCCCGGCCGGAGGGGCCCGCGTTCCTCGCCGCGGCCGCGGGCACGGAGGTGGCCAAGGCGACCGGATTCGTCCCGCTGGAGAAGCTCTGCAAGCCGCTCATCGTCCCGGCGGCGCTGACCATCGCTCTGCGTGAGGGCGCCCGGGGAGGCGCGGGGGCGGGTAACGGTGGCCTCGGCCCGGTCGACACCGCACTGCTCTCCGTCACCGGTGCGGCGTATACCACGGGCGACGTGATCCTCATGCTCGGTGGAGGACACGCCAGCCGCTCGCGTTCCCGGCTCGTCTCGGGCGCGGCGGCGTTCGGGGTGGGGCATCTCGCGCTCGGCGGGCTGATGCTCCGGTCGGGTCTGAGGTTCAAGCCGGTCCAGTCGGCGGTCCACGGGGTGGTGGCCGGCGCCGCCGGTGCGATCCTGCTGTCCGAGGATCGGGCCAACGCGCCGCTGGCCGCGTACGGGGGGCTGCT
>NZ_JAALEE010000499.1:0-2582 GCF_014145265.1 Dietzia sp. CW19
GCACTGTGGTCGGACCGGTCCTCGGACCCGTCGGCCTGCTCGGCGCACGCAACACCGCGCGCAGTCCGCGCCGCACGGCCGCCACCTCGGCCGCCGTGCTGGTGGGCGTGACCCTCACCTCGACCATGGTCACCGGGATCGCCCTGCTGGGGCCCGCCATCGAGTCGCGACTGGTCGACCGCGTCCCGCTGGACGTTGCCGTCACCGCACCCGACGGGATGTTGCCCGGCGGGCTGCCCGAGCAGCTGGCGGGACTGGACGGGGTGGCGGACTCCCTCGTCGTCGTCGACATGTACGCCCGCGACGACGACGGTAGGCGCACGGTCCTGCGCGTGGCCGATCCGTCACGGGTGGCACAGGTGATGCGCCGCGAGGTCACCCTTCCCGGCCCGGGCGAGATCGTGCTGCCCGAGTCCTCCCCCGTCGCCGCGGACGCCCGTGACGGCGACACCGTCCGGTTCCGCTTCTTCACCGACGACGACGGACGGGACCTCGTCGTGCGCCGCTCGTCCGACCAGTGGGCCCTCGCCGCCCCGGGCAGCGTCCCCGACTGGCCCGTGGCGCACCTGCCGGACGGATCCCCCTGGCCGGAGGGTCAGGAGATCCCGCAGCAGTTCGTCCCGCGCACCGAGCAGTGGCTGCGGATGGACGACGACCTCGAGGGCGGGTCCCTCGAGGCGGCGCTCGACGGGGTGAGGTCGGCGGTGGTGGACGCCGACCCGTCGCTGGCGGTCACCGAGACGTTCGCCTCCCGCGACCAGATCGCGGGCTCCGTCCGGACCGTGCTCACGTCCAGTTCGCTCCTGCTGGCGGTGGCGGTGGCGCTCGCACTGGTGGGAGTGGTCAACACGCTCACGCTCGCGGTCCGGGAGCGGACGCGCGAGATCGGGTTGCTCCGCGGCGTGGGCGTCACCCGGACCGGCGTGTGGCTGATGCTCGTCGCGGAGACCGCACTGGTGGCGGCGAGCGCCTCGGCACTCGGGGTGGTCCTGGGTGCGGCGTTCGGCAGGCTCGGCGCGGTCGCCATGGTGGGCCCCGGGATCGCCGGTAACATCGCGCCACCGGTGACCGATCTGATCACGGTGGGAGTCGGTGGGCTCGGGGCCGCCGTCCTCGCCGCCGCCGTGGCCTCACTCGGCGCGGTCCGCACGCGGGCGGCCGGCATCTGACCCCCGGCATGACGTGTTCCACAGCGTCGACCGGTAGCCATCCTTTGACGGAACTGAGACACTATCGTTATGCAAATTCGGGTGCTCCTGTCCGCCGGCGCGATCGCGCTGGTGGCGGCGTCGTGCGCACAGCCGGATCCGCAGGTCCTGTCGGAAGCCCCGGGGTCCGCCTCTGCCACCGAACTGACCTCCGCGGCCGAACCGACCGAGCGTGAGACCCAACCGGGTCGCTTCATCGCGCGGTGCGCGACCGAGGCCGACGGCGGCACCCCCGGGATGACCGTCTTCACGGACGGTAGCCAGAGCGTCACCGACCACTGCCTCAGCCGCTATTACATCGGGGTGCAGCCCGCCCCGGGTGCGCTGTACGTCGCCGACGACGAGACGGGGACCTACGCTCCTCCCCGCCAGCCCGCGGCGGGCACCCCGACCACCCAGTGGACTCCGGCCCAACCGCGGACGGACGTCGGTGTGCAGGATCCGTGGTTCGACGCCGACGAGCCCGACGGGGACCCGGACGAGCCGACGGAGAACGGTCCGGGCGACGGCACCACCGAGGAGACGACACCGGGCACGCCGGTGACCCCACCGGAGGGCACGACGCCGCCGACCACCTCACCGACCAGCCCGCCCACCTCTCCCGGAGGCACGGAGCCCTCCACCCCGGGCGAGGTCGAGACCACCACGACCGGGGGACAGGTCAGCCAACCCACCACCGGATCCACGGAACCGGCGCCGACAGAGGTGCCGACCGCGCCCGGAACCGTCGAGTCCGAACCCCCGGCAGCCCAGAACTCGGTCCTGCCGCCGTTCGGGTGGAGGGGTTCGTTCGGGTCGGAGCAGCTCCCGGCGCTGCCCTGGCCCGCACCGACCAGCTAGGTCAGGCCTCGTCCATCCGACGACGCAGGTCCTCGCGCTTGGCCCGCCGGTCGGCGTCGACCGCCGAGATGTCGGAGTTGATCTCCGCGCGCAGGCGGGTGAACAGGATCATGGACAACGGTAGCGCGACCACCACCGAGAGTATCGCCGCGACGAGCACCGGGACGTCCACCCCGGCGAGGCGGCCGATCCCTATGATGACCAGGGTCAACGCCACGACCATCAGCAGTCTCAACACGGTGTAGAACATCATGTTGCGGGCCAGCCGTGCGCCGGGCCTGGTTCCGGTGGTCACCTGTGCCGGGATTGCCGACTCGTCTCGCTCGCTCATGAACACCAGGATACGTATCGTGGTGCGAAGGAGGTTCGAGTGATCTGGCTGTTCGCACTCATCGGTGTGGTGACCGTGGCAATCCTGCTGTGGCGGGCCTTCGGGCCCGGTTCACGGTCGGCCCCGCCGCGGGTGATCGCACCGGACGACGACCCTGATTTCCTACGGGATCTCGACGGGCGTAAACCCCTGGACCCCTAGCG
>NZ_JAALEE010000499.1:2648-3816 GCF_014145265.1 Dietzia sp. CW19
CGCGTGGCTGATCTGCGCCCCGGTCCGGTCGAAGACCTCGGGCTCGCGGCCGATCGGGTCCTCGATGTCCCACGCCGGGTCGTCGGTGTCCACGCCGAGTCGGGCCCGCGCCAGCCCCGCGAGGGTCAGCGCCCGGTCGGCGTCGGCGAGGTGGGCCGCCTCCAGCAGCGTGTAGGTCTTCTTCCACAGCAGCGGGGCCATCTCCTGCACGGCGTCACGGTGGGCCCGTGTCGCGGTGAGGACCAGATCGTGACCCTGCAGGAGTCGCGGCGTGAGCAGACGGGAGGCGAACCCCTCGGCGTCGCCGCCGTGGGCCCCGAGTACCCGGCGGGTCTCGGGGTGGATCGCCACACCGTTGACCGCCCTCGTCCCCGCGGAATCCGCGACCACGTCGACACCCGCGTGCGCGGCTCGCACGGAGAGCAGCCGCTCGGCCAGCGGTGACCGACACATGTTGCCGGTACAGACCGTCATCACCGAGATCGCCATGGCGCAGATCCTAGTGGGAGGCCCCCACGACGACGGCCCAGCAGGTCACCGCGCGGAACACCCGGGCGGGCGTCACTCGCCGCGCCACTGCGGGGCGCGCTTGTCCAGGAACGCGGTCATGCCCTCCTGCGCGTCGCACGTGACCGCGTTGGTGGCCATGGTCTCGGCCATCTCGCGGTACGCCTCGCCCTGCGGGAGGTCGATCTGCCGGTAGAAGGCCTGCTTGCCGATCTGCAGGGTCAGCGGGCTGGCGTCGGCGATGCGGGTGGCCAGCTCGTCGACACGGGCCCGGAGCCGGTCGGCGGGTACGGCCTCGTTGACCAGGCCCCACTCGACCGCGGTGGCGGCGTCGATCGTCTCACCGGTCAGGAGCATCTGGAGTGCGCGCTTGCGGCCGATGTTCCGCGAGACCGCCACCATGGGGGTCGAGCAGAACAGGCCGATCCTCACGCCCGGGGTGCCGAACCTCGCGGTGTCGACGGCCACGGCGAGGTCGCAGGTCGCCACGAGCTGACACCCGGCGGCGATGGCGTGGCCCTGCACCTCCGCGATCACGGGCTGGCGGATGGCCTGGATCGACTCCATGAGCTCGACGCAGGTGTCGAAGACCTCACGCTCCTCGTCGAGGGTGCGGTCGATCATCTCGCCGATCTCGTGCCCGGCGGACAGCGCCGGGCCC
>NZ_JAALEE010000499.1:3881-7066 GCF_014145265.1 Dietzia sp. CW19
CGCCGCACGACGGGTCGTCACCGAGGTCGCGGATGGCGGCGGTGGCCTCGCGCATCATCCGCAACGACAGGGGGTTGCGGCGCTCGGGCCGGTCGAGGGTCACGCGCGCGATCGGGCCGCTGCGCTCGACGAGGACGTACGGGGTGCTCACTGGGGCCTCCGGGAGGGACGGGAGTGCGTGCCCCCCCGGTTCTACCCCGCCGGACGGGTCCGTGGCGCGGGAGTGGGGACCGACGCCCCCGATGGAGGTCGGGACCGCGGCGCCCCGGGGCCACCTCGCCGGGACTACCGGGCCGGGACTACCGGGCCGGGGGTTATCGAGCCGGGACCGGGTGCTCGCCTCCACACCACTTCTCGGCGGGCACGGCCGCCTTGACCTGGTCGACGTGCTGCCCACAGCCGTCCCAGGTGGTCTTGCCGCAGACGGAACAGGCGACGGGATAACACATGGCGTCCTCCTTCATGGGGTTCTCGACCCGACAGGGCGTCGTTCGATACCCCCTAGGGTATGTCAGTCCGCGTTCGGGCGCCACTCCTCGTCCACCCGCGCGGTGGCCTCGCGCAGACGCTCCACGTGAGCCTCGCAGTCCTCCCATCGCGGCAGGCGCCCCGCGGCCGCGACGTCGAGCAGACTCGGGGCGTCGCGGTCCTTCTGGCTCATCACGTGCGTGACCGGGGTGCCGTCGAGCGCGACGGAGGGCCAGTCGATCGCGATGTGGGAGTCGAACGCGTCAACCGCGTGCTCGGCACCCGGTCGCCACCCCTCCGAGCACAGGTACATGACCGTGGACTGCGGCTCCAGCGAGAGGAATCCGTGCGCCACGCCCTCGGGGACGTAGATCGCCCGCTGGTCGCTCGAATCGAGGACCACCCCGGACCACTCACCGAACGTGGGCGACCCCACCCGCACGTCCACCACGACGTCGAACACCGTCCCGGACGGGCACATCACGTACTTGGCCTGCCCGGGCGGCACGTCGGCGTAGTGCAGGCCGCGCAGGACCCCCTCCCCCGAGACCGACACGTTGACCTGTGCGAGGTCGAAACGGTGCCCGGTCAGGCGGCGGAAGGTCGGGTCGGTGAACGCCTCGTGGAAGACCCCGCGGTCGTCCGAGATCCGGCGGGGGGTGATCTCCCACGCCCCCGTCACACTCAGCTCGCGTAGCTGCACCGGCGGTCCCGCCTTCCTGGTCAACTGACTTCGATCCCGCCCACCCTAGCGGGACACGCCGCGGCCGCCCGAGTGCGTCAACCCCTCATGGCGCCGACGATCTGGCCTGCCGTCCACTCCCCGATCAGCAGGCAGTCCATCGCCGAGTCGTGCAGGGCCGCGTCCTCGCGCCACCCGGTCACGACGAACTGGAAGACATAGGTCGCCTCGTCGTCGCTCCATCCCACGATCAGGCTCGAGGTGGCCATCTCGCCGGGCTCGGCCGTGTAGGTGCCGCGGAGGTAGCGGTAGATGCTGCGTACGGCGCCGGCGTCCTCGTCCCCCTCGCCCGCGACCTCCTCCAGCACCGTCCAGTCGGACAGGACCTCCGCGGTGGCGACGATCATGGTCACCGCGTCGTCGGTGGACATCGCGGGCGCCACGCGGGCGCAGGTGGCCACGGCGTTGGGCGAGAAGCCGTCGCGGTGGGCCCCCGGGTCCACGTAGATCACCGCCGACGGCTCCGGCGACTCGATCCGCTGCCACGGCGGGTTGTCCACCCACGTCAGCGGTTGCGCGGCCACCGCCATCGGGGGGCTCGCCTCGAGCGAGCGGCCGGTCGAGGCGCAGAACTCCTGGATGGAGGCCATGTCAGCCCTGCAGTCCCGCGCCGACGATGTGCGCCCCGCCGTCCACGACGAGCGTCTGCCCGGTGATCCAGTGGGCGTCGTCGGAGAGCAGGAACGACACCGGGCCGGCGATGTCGTCCGGCACCCCCAACCGGCCCGCCGGCAGTGCCGCGGACATCTGCTCCTCGCGGCCGGAGTAGAGGGCCTCGGCGAATCGTGTCTTGACCACCCCCGGCGCCACCGCGTTGACGCGGACGGCGGGGCCGACCTCCACCGCGAGTTCCTGCGTCAGGCGCATGACCAGTGCCTTGGTGGCGCCGTACCACCCGATGCCCGGCGAGGGTGCCAGTCCCGCGATCGAGGCCACGTTGACCACCGCCCCGCCGCGCTCACCGAGACCCGAGTGATAGACCTTCTGCGTCCACGCCAGGGTGCCCAGTGCGTTGACCTCGGTGATCTTGCGGGCGGCCGCCAGGTCCACGTCGACCGTCCGACCGAAGACGGGATTGATGCCGGTGTTGTTGACCAGCAGGTCCACCGGCCCGAACGCCTCCTCGGCCCGGGCCACCACCTCGCGCTGGTGATCCTCGTCGTCGGACTTCCCCGCCACCGCGAGCACCCGGTCCGGCGCACCCAGTTCGGCGACCGCCTCGTCGAGGCCCTCCTGCCCGCGGGCGGTGATCACCACGGACGCACCCTCGGACAGCAGTCGCCGCGCGATCCCCAGACCGATCCCACGGCTGGCGCCGGTGACGAGAGCGGTCCTGCCCGCGAAGCGGTCGGGCACGACGGGGCCGGTGCGGGGGGCGGGAAGGGGGGAAGGGCTCACGTGTCGTCTCCTGGTGCGGTTCGGGGCTCTCGGGTGTGCACTGCCAGCCTAGAGGCCGTGTCCCCGTCATACGTTCACGGGATTTTCTCAGGCCGCCCCCAGGGAATACCGGCCGACGGGCGGGACGGGAGTTACAGTCGTCGTCAGGACTCAACCGGCCGTCACGCACGGCGCAACTACCCCAGGGCGTGCCCATGTCACCACTTGATCCACGCGGGGCGGCGGACACCCCCGTGTGCTCGATCCTCGACATCCCGGGGCCCCGCTGGTTCCACCCGGGCGACCCGATCTGGCGTGTCCACGGCGACGCGGCCACCCCGATCGGCGTGACCACCGGACTGCTCATGCTGGCCGCCAACCCCGCCTTCGCGGCCGCGCTCACCGCCGCTGACGCGGTGGAGAACCCCTGGTCCGCGGACGGCTACCTGCACGACCTCATCGAGATCACCACGTTCGGCACGGTCGACGACGCCATGGTGACGATCGAGAACTCACACCGCGACCGCTCCACCTTCTCCGGCACCACCGAGCACGGCCGGTACTACTACGGTTCGGATCCGGAGCTCATGGAGTGGGC
>NZ_JAALEE010000500.1:0-2290 GCF_014145265.1 Dietzia sp. CW19
CGCCGCCGCGAGCGCCGCCACCGCCGCCGGTCTGGGCCCCGCCTACAACGTGGCCGAGGGATTCGAGGGCGACCCGGACGCGGCGGGCCACCGCGGTTCGGTCAACGGGTGGAAGGTCGCGGGACTGCCCTGGCGACAGTCCTGACCCGGCCCGGCCCGCCACCGCACCACCGACGACACTCAGAAAGCAGCGGATGAGAAACAACGAGCTCCCCGACGGACTCCACCCCGACACCCTGGGGGTGCGGGCCGGGCAGATGCGCACCGGTTTCGAGGAGACCGCCGAGCCGATGTTCCTCAACTCCGGCTACGTCTACTCCTCGGCGGAGGCGGCCGAGGCGTCGTTCAACGGGGACCTCCAGCGGTTCGTGTACTCCCGCTACGGCAACCCGACGGTCGCGATGTTCCAGGAGCGCCTGCGGCAGATCGAGGGCGCCGAGGCGTGCTTCGCCACCAGCTCCGGCATGTCCGCGGTGTTCGTGGCACTGGCCGCGCTGCTGGGCAACGGCTCCCGGCTGGTGGCCTCCCGAGCGCTGTTCGGCTCGTGCTTCGTGATCTGCAACGAGATCCTGCCGCGCTGGGGCGTGGAGACGGTGTTCGTGGACGGCTCCGACCTGGACCAGTGGCGCGAGGCGCTCAGCGAGCCGACCGACGCCGTGTTCTTCGAGACCCCCTCCAACCCCATGCAGGAGCTGGTGGACGTGCGCGCGGTCTGCGAGCTGGCGCACGCGGCCGGCGCGCAGGTGGTGGTGGACAACGTCTTCGCCACCGTCCTGCACCAGAAGCCGCTCGAGCTGGGCGCGGACATCGTGGTCTACTCCACCACCAAGCACATCGACGGCCAGGGCCGCGTTCTGGGCGGGGCCGTGCTGGGCACCGAGGAGTACATCTCCGGGCCGGTGCAGGACCTCATGCGCCACGCCGGGTTCGGGATGAGCGCGTTCAACGCGTGGGTCCTGCTCAAGGGCCTGGAGACCATGAGCCTGCGCGTCGAGCGGATGAGTGCCAACGCGCTGGAGGTGGCGCGGTTCCTGGAGTCGCACCCGGCCGTGGAGTGGGTGACGTACCCGATGCTCGAGTCGCACCCCCAGTACGAACTGGCGCGGGCGCAGATGTCGGGCGGCGGGTCGGTGGTGACGTTCGGGTTGAAGTACGACGGCGGTGGTGACGGTGGCCGGGGCGACGACGACAAGGGCGGCCGCGGCAAGAAGGAGTGCTTCTCCCTGCTCAACTCGTTGGAGGTCATCGACATCTCCAACAACCTCGGCGACGCCAAGACACTGGTCACCCATCCCGCGACGACGACCCACGCGTCCATGGAGCCCGAGGCCCGCGCCGCGGTGGGCATCGGCGACAACGTGGTCCGCCTGTCCGTGGGGCTGGAGTTCGCCGGAGACCTGATTGAGGACCTGCGACGCGGCCTGGGATGACGGTCTAGATTGGCCGTATGGATGATCGGGGTGAACATTCCCGGACCCGGGTGGCGGTGCTTCCCGCAGCCCATCCCGCGGTTCGCCGGATCACCGGTCTGGACGGCGCCCGGCACGTAGAGCTGGTGCCCGTCCGGCCCGGGGTGGTGAACGGGCAGACCCCGCCCGAGGCGGTGACCCCCGCGGAGTTCGATCCCGGCCACGAGGCGTCGGGCGAGATCCATCGCGACGGCGACCCGCTGGGCGGAGTCGACCTGGCGCACGTGCACTTCGGTTACGACTACCTGGAGCCCGAGAGCGTGGACGGGGTGGTGGAGCACCTGTCGCGGGCCGAGGTACCGATGGTGCTCACCGTCCACGACATCGTCTACCCGTCCCACGAGGACGAACTCCCGCACCGCGACCACACCGGCACGCTGGTCGAGGCCGCCGCTGCCGTGGTCACGCTGACCGAGGTGGCGGCGCACGAACTGTGGGTGCGGTGGGGCGTCGAACCGGTGGTCGTGCCGCACCCGCGGCTGCTGGACGAGGACGAGGTCTCCTCCGCCATCCGCGCCGGCAAGCACCTGCGCGGTCCCGGCGATCCGGTGGTGGTGGGGGTGTTGCTGGAGCGGATGGGCGAGAACATCGACGGCCCGGAGCTGCTGGACCAGCTGGCGCCCGTCGCCCACGGGCGGCGGGGCGCGCACCTGCGGATCGTCGTGGAGGCGCAGGCGTGGCGCGACGCGTGCGGCAAGGACCGCGAGGCCGGCGGGCACCATCTGGTGGCGGAGCTGGCGGCCGAGGGCGGCTGGGAGTCGGTGCGGTTGGTGAGGTACGAGTCGCTGGACCTGGCGCCGTTGCTGCCCGAGTTCGCCGCA
>NZ_JAALEE010000501.1:0-2032 GCF_014145265.1 Dietzia sp. CW19
GTGGGCGTCGGTTCAGCGGCGGCCGGCGTGGTCATCGGGCATGCCGAGGGTGGGTGGCAGCGGTTCCGAGAACAGCCACGCGGACCACAGGGGACGCAGGTCGACGGGGGAGTGGTCGGCGGCCATGTGCAGGAAGTCGTCAGTGGTCGCGGTGCTGCCCGAGTACTTGGTCACCCAGTCACGCAGCAGCTGGAAGAACTGCTCGTCGCCGATCGTCAGGCGAAGGGCGTGCAGGGTGAGCGCGCCGCGCTTGTAGACGCGGTCGTCGAACATGTCCTTGGGGCCGGGGTCGGCCAGGAGCAGGTCCTGGGGTGAGTTCTGCAGCTTGGAGTAGTAGCGCAGCGCGTGGCTGCCCGCGTCGGCGCCGCCGGAGAACTCGGTCCACAGCCACTCGGCGTAGCAGGCGAAGCCCTCGTGGAGCCAGATGTGCTTCCATTCGGCGGCGGTGACGGCGTTGCCGAACCACTGGTGCGCGAGTTCGTGGGCGATCAGCCGCTCGTCGTCCGTGCCCGCCTCGGCGGTGTTGCGGCCGAACGTGGACATGCCCATCGCCTCGAGGGGGATCTCCAGCTCATCGTCGGTCACCACCACCTTGTACTCACCGAACGGGTACGGGCCGAACAGGTCGGTGAAGACCTCGATCATCTCGAACTGGCGGGCGAACGACACCCGGAAGTCCCGCTTGAGGTCCGCGGGCAGGTAGGCGTGGAACGGCACCGCCCCACCCGTCACCTCCAGGTGCTCGTACTGCCCCAGGTTGATCGTCACGAGGTAGGTGGAGGTGGGCTGCGGGAGGTCGAACTCCCAGGTGGTGGTGCTGCCGCTGCGCTTCTTGCCCACCAGCGAACCGGTCACGACCGCGCGGTACGGGGAGTCGGTGGTGAGCCGGATCCGGAACGGGGCCTTGGACGACGGGTGGTCGTCGCACGGGAACCAGCTGGCGGCGCCGTTGGGCTGGTTGGCCACCAGGACCCCGTCGGTCAGTTCCTCCCACCCGACCTCACCCCATGCGCCGCGGATCGGGCGCGGGTTGCCCGCGTACCGGATGGTGAGCGTGAACGCGGCACCGACGGGGATCGGCTCGGCCGGGGTGACGGTGAGCTTGCCCCGCGGCCGGTTGTACCTGGCGACCCGACCGCGGTCGAGAGACACCTTGGACACGTCGAGGTGGGGGGACAGGTCGAGCTGCACCGAGTCGAGCGGTTCGGTGGCCGTGGCGGTGATGACGGCCTGGCCACGCAGGTTGTTGGAGCTCATCTTGTAGGTGAGGTCCAGTTCGTACCGGGTCACCCGGTAGCCGTGGTTCCCGGCGCTGGGCAGGTAGGGGTCGACCGGATCGGCGCGCGACGAATCGCGGGGGGCTGCGATCTTGGCGATGAGGTCCTTCTTGACTGCCTTCAATTCCATGACCTGCGCGAGTGTAGTGGACCCGGGGTGATCGGCACCGCGCCCGGCGCCCGGGCGGCAGAAACTACTTGCCAAAGTGGAAAGTAGTTGCCTATGGTCTAGTCATTGCCCGGGTGGACACTCCCGGGACCGTCACGAGGAAGGTGTCGCCATGACCACGGAGATCCGCACCACCGGCGAGCTCGATCGCGCCGAGGCCGCCCGGCTCCTGGCGGAGGTCGAGGGTCGCCCGCCGGTGAGCTCCACGCGCGACGCCCGGGTCTTCGCCTGGTTCGCCGCCGTCATCGCGGTGGTGATGGGTGCCGGGACCATCGCGATCATGTTCTCCAACTGGGCGATGGTGCCGTACGTGGTGCTGCTGTTCGCCGTGATCTTCTGGCAGCGGCGATCGATCGGCGCCAGTCCCCGTGGTTCGGCCCGGACGTACCTCTGGGGGGTCGCGGGCTCCGGCGTGGTGGTCCTCGTCGTCGTCACCGGGTTGCACGTCATCCGCACCACGATCGGCCTCACCCCCTGGTGGTACCTCCTCGGTGCGGTGCTGGTGGCGGTGCCCGGACTGATCGCCGCCGCGCGCATCGCACGCCGGGGTGCCGCCCGGTGACCGGCCCGCAGGGCGATGCCCCTG
>NZ_JAALEE010000502.1:0-1313 GCF_014145265.1 Dietzia sp. CW19
GGGCCCCCGCCCCCGCCGACCCGGAGCCGACCGCCGGCGGGGTCCCACGCGACGCGGCGCCCCCGCGTTGTCTGGCGTCCAGACGCAGGAGGATGAGCGCCGCGGCGAGCAGCACGAGGGCCAGGAGGAACCAGAACACGACCATGTCCACAGAGGGTAGTCAGCGCTGGTGGGGTTACCCGCCAGGCACCGCGGCGCTGCGTGACCTGGACGGGCCCGGGAGGCTGCGGAGGCCCGGGGCTAGCGGGGGTCCTCCCCCAGGGCGATCGGCCGCCGACGATCCGCCGACCACTGCGACCACGACCCCGGGAACAACCTCCCCGCCTCGATCCCGGCCACCTCCATCGCCGCGAGCGCATGGCAGGCGTGGATGCCGGAACCGCAGTAGACCACGGTGTCCTTCCCGCTGGTCACGCCCACGTCGGCGAACATCTGACGGATGCGCTCGGCGGGAAGGAACCGACCGCTCTCGTCGAGGAACGACGAGGTGGGCAGATTGACGGCGCCCGGGATGTGGCCGGCCCGCGAATCCATCGGCTCGGTGTGGCCGGCATAGCGCTCGGCCGCGCGGACATCGATCAGGACGCCCTCCTCGGGGCTGGCCTGCGTCTCGTCGATGTCGGCCGTGCGCATGTGATCGAGCCTGAAGGTGAAGTCGCCGCGTTCGACCGGGTTGCCCGGCCCCACCGCCAGGTCCTCGCCCTCGGCGATCCACGCCTTGAGACCGCCGTCGAGGAGGTAGACGTCCTCCTTGCCGGCCCAGCGCATCAGCCACCAGGCGCGCGCCGCGGAGGTGTTACCGGAGTCGTCGTAGATCACCACGCGGCTGTCGTTGTGCACGCCGGCACGGCGCAGGGCGTCCTCGAGATCATCGGGCGAGGGCAGCGGGTGGCGGCCCTCGCGGACGTTGCGCTGGCCCGCGAGCTCGGTGGGCAGATCGACGTACTGCGCACCGGGGATGTGGCCCGAGTAGTAGTGCTCGCGCCCGCGGGCGTCGCCGAGCCGCCAGCGCACGTCGAGGATCACGGGGGTGGGAAGGCTCGCCACGTCGCTGATCAACTCGCGCGCCGTGACGAGGAGGGGACTGGCCTGGGTGTCGGATGCGGGTGCGGTGGCTCTGGTCACGAGTCCATGGTAGTCGCGATGACGACGAGGCGGATCCCCTCATCGGGGACTGATCCGTCACTCCGCGGGCGCGGGGCGGGCGAGGAGGTGTGGGCGGTGCGGGACGTGGGCGGTCACCCGGGCACGAGTTGGCGGACAGGATTCGCGTCGGGGCCGTTCCCGATCGCATCTCCTGTCCGCCAACTCGT
>NZ_JAALEE010000502.1:1382-8298 GCF_014145265.1 Dietzia sp. CW19
CAGCTCAGGCGACGGGCGTCAGCTCAGCGTGAGCGACTCGCCGTCCTCCGCGAGCGAGACCCGCACGGTGTCGCCGTCGCGGATGTCGCCGCCGAGCAGGGCCCGGGCCAGCTTGTCGCCGATCGCCTGCTGCACCAGCCGGCGCAGCGGGCGGGCGCCGTAGGCCGGGTCGTACCCGCGCCGGGCCAGCCAGCCCTTGGCCGCGTCGTCGACCTCCAGGACCAGTC
Organism: Dietzia sp. CW19; assembly: GCF_014145265.1. Lineage (NCBI taxonomy): Bacteria > Bacillati > Actinomycetota > Actinomycetes > Mycobacteriales > Dietziaceae > Dietzia > Dietzia sp. CW19. Next base: position 1,610 of record NZ_JAALEE010000502.1, read on the forward strand.
GCCGACCCTTGAGCCGCCGCGCGAGCTCGTCGATCTGGATGTCGACGATCGACTCGAGCTGCTCCTCGCTGAGCGAGTCGAACATCACCACGTCGTCGAGCCGGTTGATGAACTCCGGCTTGAAGGCGCGCTTGACCGCGTCCATCGTCTGCTCCCGCGATCCACCCGCCCCCAGGTTGGAGGTGAGCACGAGGATCGTGTTGCGGAAGTCGACCGTGCGCCCCTGGCCGTCGGTGAGACGGCCGTCGTCGAGCACCTGCAGGAGGATGTCGAAGACATCCGGGTGCGCCTTCTCGACCTCGTCGAGCAGGACGATCGTGTACGGACGTCGTCGCACGGCCTCGGTGAGCTGCCCGCCGGCCTCGTAGCCGACGTACCCCGGAGGGGCACCCACCAGCCGCGAGACGCTGTGCTTCTCCGAGTACTCGCTCATGTCGATCCGGACCATGGCCCGCTCGTCGTCGAACAGGAACTCGGCGAGCGCCTTGGCCAGCTCCGTTTTGCCGACACCCGTGGGGCCGAGGAAGAGGAAGGAGCCGGTGGGCCGGTCGGGGTCGGCGACCCCGGCCCGCGACCGTCGCACCGCGTCGGACACGGCCCGGACCGCCTCGCCCTGGCCGACGACACGACGCGCGATCTCGTCCTCCATGCGCAGGAGCTTCTCGGTCTCGCCCTGAAGCATCTTGCCCACGGGGATCCCGGTCCAGGCGGAGACGACCTCGGCGACGTCCTCCGGGCCGACCTCCTCCTTGAGCATCGCGTTGGTGGCGGCGTCGTTCTCCTCCGCCTGGGCGAGCTGCTTCTCCAGCTCGGGCAGCCGTCCGTAACGGATCTCGGCGACCCGTGCGTAGTCGCCGTCGCGCTCGGCCTTCTCGGACTCGGTGCGCAGCGCGTCGAGCTCCTCCTTGACCTTCTGCACGCCCTGGATGGCGGTCTTCTCGTTCTGCCACCGGGCGGTCAGCTCGGCGAGCTTCTCCTTGGAGTCGGCGAGCTCGGACTGGAGCGCGACGAGGCGGTCCTTGGACGCGGCGTCCGTCTCCTTCTGCAGCGCCACCTCCTCGATCTCGAGCCGGCGCACGATCCGCTCGGCGGCGTCGATCTCCTCCGGCCGGGAGTCGATCTCCATCTTGAGCCGGCTCGCGGCCTCGTCGACGAGGTCGATCGCCTTGTCGGGAAGGAACCGCTGGGTGATGTAGCGATCCGAGAGCGCGGCCGCGGAGACGAGCGCGGAGTCGGTGATGCGCACGCCGTGGTGCACCTCGTACCGCTCCTTGAGCCCGCGCAGGATGCCGACCGTGTCCTCGACGCTCGGCTCCCCCACATAGACCTGCTGGAAGCGTCGCTCGAGGGCGGCGTCCTTCTCGATGTACTTGCGGTACTCGTCGAGCGTGGTGGCACCGACCAGGCGCAGCTCACCGCGGGCGAGCATCGGCTTGATCATGTTGCCGGCATCCATCGACCCCTCGCCGGTCGCGCCGGCGCCGACGATGGTGTGGACCTCGTCGATGAAGGTGATGATCTGCCCCTCGGAGGCCGTGATCTCGTCGAGCACGGCCTTGAGCCGCTCCTCGAACTCGCCGCGGTACTTGGCGCCCGCGACCATCGAACCCAGGTCGAGCGAGAGCAGGGTCTTGCCCCTGAGCGACTCGGGGACGTCGCCGTCCACGATCCGCCGGGCCAGCCCCTCGACGATGGCGGTCTTGCCCACGCCGGGCTCGCCGATGAGCACCGGGTTGTTCTTGGTGCGGCGGCTCAGCACCTGAACCACGCGCCGGATCTCCGAGTCGCGCCCGATGACCGGGTCGATCTTGCCCTCACGTGCGCGGGCCGTGAGATCCGTGGAGTACTTCTCGAGCGCCTGGTACTGGTCCTCGGGGTTCTCGGTGGTCACGCGCGTGTTGCCGCGGACCGCGGCGAACGCCTGCTTGAGCGCGTCCTCGGTGGCCCCGAGCTCGCCCAGGAGCTTGGCGGCGTCGCCCCCGGTGTGCCCCGCGGCGATGCCGACCAGGACGTGCTCGGTGGAGACGTAGTCGTCGCCCATCTCGGACGCGAGGGTCTGGGAGAAACTGATGACGGCGAGGGCGTCGCGGTTGAAGTTGGGGGCGGCCAGCCCCGAGCCCGACGCGCTGGGGTAACTCGCGGTGAGGGCCTTGGCCTGCGTGAGCGCCAGTTGCGGGTCCACCCCACATGCCTGGAGCAGGGGCGTGGCGATCCCGTCCTGCTGTTCGAGCAGCGCCACGAGGAGGTGGCCCGGACGGACATCCGGGTTCCCTGCCGCCGAGGCGGATTGGACGGCGGCCGACAGAGCCGCCTGGGTCTTGGTCGTGGGGTTGAACTGGCTCATCGACCGGTCCTTTCTTCGACGTGTTCTTGAGCGTACTCGGGTCAATACCGGCCCACATCAGGACCGGACAGTCCGTACAACTGCCGAACAGTTGAGTCTATTCCGCTCAAGTCAAAGAATCCGGTGTGAACGCCGCCACCACGTGAGTAGATTCTTAGCGGTATCGCGAGGCCCCTCCCTCGCATCGACCCAGGACAGGCCCCCGTTGACCCCCTCACCCCACCCCGCGCCGTGAACAGACAGCGATCTGTTCATCCCGCCGTCAGCTTCTCCGCCTACCTGCTGGCGATCGTCGTACCGCTCGTCCTGGCGCTGGCGGTCGTCGGATCCTCGCCGGCCCTCCTGGCGATGGTCCCCGAAGAGCACCGCGGCACCGTCGCCTCCTTCGGCGAGGGCGCCGCTCGCGTGTCAGGCGGGGACGGCGGCCTGTTCAGGCCGGCCCACGCCGATGCCGCCAACTCCACGGTCCCGGGGACTGCCGTCCCGCTCCGGGGCGAGTGGTCACCGCGCCGCGCCGCCGACATCCAGCCCCCTGCCGGGCTGATCGCGGGGGTCGACTACGCCGTCGAGGCCACCGAGGACGGGTACCTCGCCCATTGGCCGTGCGAACACGAGATCCCCGTGCGCTCCTACGACGCGCCCCCGGGCAGCGAGCCCGACCTCGCGTGGGCGGTCGAGACCCTCGCCTTCGCCAGCGGCCTCCCCCTCAGGTATGCGGGGCCCGGTGCCGAGGGAGAGCGCGAAGGCGACGGCGCCATCTCCGTGACGTACGGCGACCACCCCATGTTCCACACCGACCCCGAGATCGCGGGGCTGGGCGGCGTCACGGTGTGGCCGCGAGGGTTGGTTCTCCAAGGCTCGGTGACCCTGCGGCCGGATCAGATCAACCCCGTCCCCGGGGACGCCTGGACCCGCAGCCTGACGCTTCACGAACTCATGCACGCCGTGGGCGTCGACCACGCCGTGGCGCACGGGCCCGAGGTCATGGCGGAACGGCCGGGCCCGCACCCCCCGACGATCCTGGGCTACGGCGACCAGTTCGCGCTACGGCTCGTCGGCTGCCTGTGACGCGCGGGCTGTGCCTGTGACGCGCGGGCTGCCCGGCATGCGCCGGCTGCGGGTGACGACCCCCTCAGAGGGTCGTGACGACCTCGTCGTAGTCGAGTCGCGGCAGCCGGTCGAACCAGGCGTTCTCCGCCGGCGTGCCGATGTTGATCGCCACGAGGACGCGGTGTCGCCCGTCGGGGAAGAACTCCGCGGCGATCCCCTCGGCGTCGAACCCGGTCATCGGGCCGGCGGCGAGACCCGCTGCGCGGATGCCCAGGATGGTGTAGCCGACCTGCAGGCTCGCGTTGAGCTCGGCCACACCGGCCCGCGCGGCCTCGTCCGCGAACAGGTCGCGGGCGCCGGGGAAGTGGGGGAAGAGCCGGGGTAGTTCGTCGTGGAAGTCCACATCGGCGGCGAGCAGCGCGACGGCCGGCGCGGCGGCGGTCTTGGCCCGGTTGCCCTCGGCCAGGTGCGGCAACAGTCGGGCCTTGGCCTCCTCGGACCGCACCACGACGATCCTCAGCGGCTGGTTGTTCATCGACGTCGGGGCCCACTTGACCAGGTCATAGATCGCGCGGAGCTGCTCGTCGGTGACGGGCTCGTCGGTGAACGCGTTGGCGGAACGGGCCTCCCGGAAGAGCAGGTCCTGCGCAGCGGAGTCCAGGGTCAGGGCGGTCGGAACCTCAAAAGATGTTGTCATATCTACTAGAACTCCCGATGCGCTCCGCCGAATCCCGGTCGAATGGTGATGTCCGTCACCCCGCGCGCCTACGCTCACCTCATCGACCGCTCACCTCGTCGTCGTCATCCCCCCGGAGGTCCCCATGCCCACCCGCACCCGATCCGCGACGCTGGCCGTCCCGGTCGCCACCGCCGCCCTCGTGCTGGCGACCCTGACCGGCTGCAACGCGATGGACCCCAACCAGGGCGGTGACACCACCTGCGGCGACTACATGGAGATGCCGCCCGAGGACCAGCGCGAGGTGATCACCACCTTCCTCGACGAGAAGGGGCAGTCCGATCCCGCCGGCATGGAGGTGACGCTGAACCAGGAGTCGGCCAAGCTCTACTGCGGAACCGTGGGCCAGGCGAGCGACCCGATCCGCAACATCGATACGGGGTAGCACCGATACCGGGTAGCACCCCACCACACCCAATGGCCCGCCCGCTACGAACTATTGGTGACAATGGTCGGTGTGGAACGGGAGGCGATCTGATGAGGAACGGCGTCGTCGTCGACATCGGCGGCAGCGGGACGCGGATCGGTGCCGTGGTCGACGGCCGCGTGGTGGGAGTCCACGGGGCCGAGGTGGCCACCGCCGAGGATCTGGCCGCGGTGATCCGGGCCGTCGATCCCCTCCCCAGCGGCGTCGGCGTGTCTGTCAGCGGGCACGTCGACGCCGACCGTGGGGTCATCGAGGCCTCCCGCGCCGCCGCCTGGGCCGAGGGGCCGATGCGCTCCCAGTTGGTCGCCCTCCTGGACGCCCCGGTGTCCGTGATCGGTCACGGCGATGCCCACGCCCTGGCCCTGACCCAGCTGCCGGACGTCGAGTTCGGCGGCATCGCCATCTCCCTGGGCACCACCCTGTCCTTCGGGGCGCTCAACCGCCACGGTGCGCTCATCCACCCGTGCGGGCCCACCGGGTGGGACCTCGGGCACTGGCGGCTGGTCGTGGACGGCGGCACCACCGAGGCGTGGTGGGGTCTGGGCGGGCACGGGCTCTACGACCTCGAGCGGGAACACGGCGACGGTGCCGCCGAGATCTACGCCCACCGGGTGGGCTCCTTCGTGGTGGACGCCGTCCAGTTGTTCCGGCCGCGCACGGTCCTGCTCACCGGCGGGATCGTGGTGGGCCTGGGCGAGGCGCTGCACGGGCCGGTCGCCGAGCAGTTGCACACGCTGCCGCACACCATCCCGACGCCGCGGGTCGTGTTCTCCCCGTCCCGGGACACGGCACTCTTCGGGGCCGCGGTGGCCGCGGGGTTGGCGATGCCGGCGGTGCGGTGATCACCCGCGCCGCTACTCGATCAGCCCCCGCAGGTCGTCGGCCGTGAGTGCCGCGGAGAAGTGCTCCCCCCTATCCAGCACGGAGGCGAAGAGCTCGGCTTTGCGTCGCTGCAACTCCACCACCCGCTCCTCGATGGTGTCTCGCGCGACCATCCGGTAGACCAGCACCGGGCGGGTCTGACCGATCCGGTGCGCACGGTCCACGGCCTGCGCCTCGGTGGCCGGGTTCCACCACGGGTCCAGGAGGAAGACGTAGTCGGCGCCCACCAGGTTGAGGCCCACTCCCCCGGCCTTGAGGCTCAGGCAGAACACCTGCGCGCCACCCTCCGTGAACCTGCCGACGGCTCCCGCTCGGTCGGTGGTCCTGCCGTCGAGGTGAGCGACCGTGATGCCCTCGGCGTGCAGCCGGTCGACCACCGTGTCGAGGTAGCTGGTGAACTGGCTGAACACCAGCGCCCGGTGCCCCTCGGCCACGACCTCGCGCAGCGACGCGATGAGCTCATCGGTCTTGGCGGAGGGGATCGATGCGTGGTCCGGGTCCACCAGCGAGGGGTCCAGGCACAGTCGGCGCAGCACGGTGAGGCCGGCGAGGATGCTGATGCGGTTGGAGTCGAAGTCGTCGAGCAGCGCCAACAGCGACGCCCGCTGACGGGCGAGCTCGCGCTCGTAGACCCGGCGGTGCGCGACCGAGAGTTCTACCTCCATCACCGCATCGGTGCGTGGCGGCAGCTCGCCGGCCACCAACTCCTTGCGGCGCCGCAGCAGGAACGGTCGCAGTCGGCGACGGAGACGGCGCAGTGCCTCGGCGTCGCCGTCCTTCTCGATCGGGGTCCGGAACAGCGCGCGGAACTCCTTGGCGTCGGGCAGCACCCCCCGACAGGACAGGGCCGCGATCGCCCACAGTTCGGTGAGGTTGTTCTCCATGGGCGTGCCGGTGACCGCGAGCAGGAAGTCGGCCCGCAACCCGGCGAGAGCGGCGAACAGCTTGGACGAGGGGTTCTTGGCCTGCTGGGCCTCGTCCAGGATCACCCCGGCCCACTCGATCCCCGCGTACGCCTCGGCGTTCAGACGCAGGACGGTCGCGGAGGTGACCACGATGTCGTGGACGGCCGCGTCCTCGGCCACGGTCGTGGGCGACTTGCTCTCCGTGGCCGAGCGTCGGGCCACGCGCAGCGAGGGCACGAACCTCCGGGCCTCGGCCTCCCAGTTGGGCACGACCGACGAGGGCGCCACCACGAGGAACGGCCCCGGCGAACCAGCGACCGCCTCGGCGCCGGAGGCGGGGGCGCC
>NZ_JAALEE010000049.1:0-6169 GCF_014145265.1 Dietzia sp. CW19
GCGTGCCCCGGTTCGGGCCCGACTCCGCCGCCCGACACCTGTCCGAGGGTGGTGCCGTCCCGCTCGGCGGGGCCGATCCCTCGGGCGCGGCCGGTCGCGACGTCGACACCCCCGAGGACGTCCTGGCACTGACCGGACGCGCCGTGGGTGAGGCCACCGCGGCGGTGTTGAGGACCCCCTCCGTGAGTCAACGTGCTCGCTCCGCCGGGGTATCGGCCACAATGGTCCGGTGACCGCAGACGACCCCGTGCTCGAGCAACTCCCCCGACCCCGTGACCGTTACCTCAACCGAGAACTCAGCTGGCTCGACTTCAACGCACGAGTGTTGGCCCTGGCGGGCGAGAAGGACCTGCCGCTACTCGAGAGGGCCAAGTTCCTCGCGATCTTCGCGTCGAATCTCGACGAGTTCTACATGGTGCGGGTGGCCGGCCTCAAGCGCCGCGACAAGACGGGTCTGTCGGTCAGATCCGCCGACGGCCAGACGCCCGCCGAGCAGCTCGGCCGGATCAGTGTCCGGACCCGCGAGCTCTGCGACGAGCAGACCCGGTTGTTCCACGACGAGATCAGACCCGAACTCGAGCAACACGGGATCCGGATCCTGCCCTGGGGCGAGCTCACCGCCGACGAGCGGTTCTCCCTGGCGGAGCTGTTCAGGAACTCGATCTTCCCCGTCCTCACGCCGCTCGCCGTCGACCCGGCGCACCCATTCCCCTACATCTCCGGACTCAGCCTCAACCTCGCGGTGATCATCCGCGACATCGGTTCGGGGCAGGAGCACTTCGCCCGGGTCAAGATCCCCCACAACGTGCCCCGGTTCGTCAGGGTCGCCCGGGACGCGGAGGACGAGTACTCGTTCGTGCCCGCCGAGGAGATCATCGCGGCCCACCTCGGCGACCTGTTCCAGGGCATGGAGGTGGTCGAGCACCACGTCTTCCGCGTGACCCGTAACGCGGACATGGAGGTCGAGGAGGACCGTGACGAGGACCTGCTGCAGGCGCTCGAGCGCGAGCTCGCCCGCCGCCGCTTCGGCTCCGCCGTGCGGCTGGAGATCGCCGAGGACATGACGCCGCGGATGCTCCGGATCCTCCAGCACGAACTCGACGTGGACTCCGAGGACGTGATCCGGTTCTCGGGACTGCTCGATCTGACGGGGCTGTGGCAGATCCACGGTCTGGACATGCCCGACCTCAAGGATCCGGCGATGGTCCCCGCCACCCCCCCGGCATTCGGTGAGCGTGAGACCGCCCGGAACATCTTCGCGTCCCTCCAGGAGGGCGACGTCCTCGTCGAGCACCCGTATGACTCGTTCGCGACCACCGTCCAGCGGTTCATCGAACAGGCTGCTGCGGACGAGAACGTGCTGGCGATCAAACAGACCCTGTACCGGACCTCCGGCGACTCCCCCATCGTCAACGCTCTCGTCGACGCCGCGGCGGCCGGCAAGCAGGTCGTCGCACTGGTGGAGATCAAGGCACGCTTCGACGAGCAGAACAACATCCGCTGGGCGCGAGAGCTCGAACAGGCCGGTGTCCACGTGGTGTACGGCCTGCTGGGACTCAAGACACACTGCAAGACCTGCCTGGTGGTCCGGAAGGAGGGCGACCGGCTACAGCGTTACGCCCACATCGGCACAGGGAACTACAACCCCAAGACGGCCCGCCTGTACGAGGACGTGGGGTTGTTCACCGCGGACGAGGAGGTCGTCTCCGATCTGACGGACCTGTTCAACCACCTCACCGGGTTCTCCAACGTCTCCAAGTACCGACGACTGCTCGTGGCCCCCGAGGGGATCCGCTCGGGGATCATCGAGCGGATCGACCGTGAGATCGGCTTCGCGGCCGAGGGTCGCGAGGCGGGGATCCGGCTCAAGGCCAACGCGCTGGTCGACGAGCAGATCATCGACGCCCTCTACCGGGCCTCGCAGGCGGGCGTGCAGGTGGACATCGTGGTCCGCGGGATCTGTGCCCTGCGCGCCGGTGTCCCCGGGCTCAGCGAGAACATCCACGTCCGCTCGATCCTCGGACGCTTCCTCGAGCACTCGCGGATCCTCAACTTCCGCGGGGCGGACGAGGTGCTCATCGGCAGCGCCGACATGATGCACCGGAACCTCGACCGCCGGGTCGAGGTGATGACCACCGTCACCGACCCCCGGCTCAAGGGTCAGATCCACCGCATCTTCGACTCCGCCCTCGACCCGGCAACGCGCAGCTTCCATCTGAGGCCTGACGCCTCGTGGGCGCGGATGCCCGCCCCCGGGGACCGGACCGACTCGGTCGACCACCAGGAGCGCATGGCCTCCGTCCACGCGGGGTTCCGGGACCGATGAGCAGGAAGTCGAACGGCGGCCGGACCAGCGTCCGGGTGGTCCCCGCGGCCGGGGCCGTCCTGTACCGCATGGACGGGGGGTCCGCCCGCTGCGCCGTGGTCCACCGCCCCCGGTACGACGACTGGTCGTTGCCCAAGGGCAAGGTCGATCCCGGTGAGTCGCTGCCCGTCACCGCGGTGCGCGAGATCGCGGAGGAGACGGGGTTCTCCGCGGCTCTCGAGTCCAGGATCGGGACCACCGCGTACCCGCTCAAGGAGAACACCCGGAAGGAGGTCACCTACTGGTCCGCGCTCGCGTCCGGGGGTGGCTTCGAGCCCAACTCCGAGGTCGACGACATCCGGTGGCTCCCGGTCGACGAGGCCAAGGAACTGGTCTCGTACGCACTGGACCGCAAGATCCTGACGCGCTTCGCCGCGGCCCGGCCCGTGGATTCTGTCCTCCTGCTGGTCCGACACGCCAAGGCGGGGAGCCGCTCGGAATGGAGTGGTGACGACTCGTCGCGCCCGCTCGACAAGGCCGGACGCACCCAGGCAGAACTCCTGGTCCCGATGCTCAGGGCGTTCGGCGTCCGGAGGCTCCACAGTGCCCCCCGGGTGCGGTGTGAGCAGACCCTGGCCCCACTCGCCGACGAGCTCGGGGTCGGGGTCACACCCGAGCCGGTTCTGAGCGACGAGGCGTACCTCGACGATCCCGCCGCCGCCCGCGCCCGCCTCCTCGAGATCGCCGGCGGCGACGGGGTGGCGGTGGTGAGTTCTCAGGGGACCGCGATCCCCGGCCTCCTGGGCGACCTGGCCGAACGTGCCGGTATCGACGTGGGGGACACCTCGACCAAGAAGTCCGGCGCCTGGGGGCTGGGGTTCGACGGTGGGACCCTGGTGTTCGCCGACCACTACCCGAGCCCGCTCCCCGTGCGGTGAGGCAGGCGCTCAGCTGACCTTGTCGCGGTGGTTGACACCGTTCTTCCCGACACCGCCGAAGGACTGGTGCGAACTGGACCGCTTGGCGGCGAGGCGACCCTCGGGGAGGGTCTCGGTGCCCTGCACGACGGATTTGAAATACTGCCCGGGCCGGAACGCCGGCGAGTACGTGGGTGGGACGGGGATGGACTCACCGGTGTGCGGGTTGCGCGCGACCCTCGCCGCGCGTGCGCGCTTCTCGAAGATGCCGAATCCCATGATGGTGATGGACTCTCCGGCCGCCACCGCCCGCACGATGATGTCGAGAGTGTTCTCCAGCGCCTCGGTGGCGAGCTGCTGGTCTCCGTCCATCCGTTCCGCCAGCTCGGCGATCAGGTCGGCCTTGTTCACGAGGGATCCCCCTTAGGGTGAGTACGCCGACGCGGCAGAGCACCGCGTCATACGAAATATAAGCATACTCACACGTTGCCGTCACGGGGAGCGTTCCGGACGTGACTCCGGACCGGTCGGTCAGCCGCCAGGTGCCCGGTCGGTCAGCCGCGACCGGGCAGCGTGGTGACGGGCTTGAAGGTCGGCCTGCGCTGCTCGAACTCCGCGATCGCATCGGCCTGCCGGAGGGTGAGCCCGATGTCGTCGAGACCTTCCATGAGGCGCCAGCGGGTGTAGTCGTCGATCTCGAACGGGACGGTCACGTCCCCCGCGGTCACGGTCCGGGTCCCCAGGTCGACGGTCAACTCGAGGCCCGGACGCTCGTCCATGATCTTCCACAGCAGGTCGACGTTCTGCTGCTCGACCTGCGCGGCCACCAGTCCGGACTTGCCGGAGTTGCCGCGGAAGATATCGGCGAAGCGCGAGGAGATGACGACGCGGAAGCCGAAGTCCTTCAGGGCCCAGACCGCGTGCTCGCGCGACGAGCCGGTGCCGAAGTCCGGACCCGCCACGAGCACCGAGGCGCGGTCGTACGGGGAACGGTTGAGGACGAAGTCGGGTTCGTTCGCTCGCCAGGACGAGAACAGTCCGTCCTCGAAACCGGTGCGGGTGACGCGCTTGAGGTACTCGGCGGGGATGATCTGGTCGGTGTCCACGTTGGACCGGTGCAACGGCGCCCCGATGCCGGTGTGGGTGGTGATCGGCTCCATGATGATCAGGCCCCCTTCGCGGGCTCGAGATCGGCGGGCGAGGCCAGGCGGCCGACGACGGCCGTGGCCGCGGCGACCGCCGGGCTGACGAGATGGGTACGGGCACCCTTGCCCTGGCGGCCCTCGAAATTGCGGTTGGAGGTCGAGGCACAGCGCTGGCCGGGCTCGAGTGAGTCCGGGTTCATCCCGAGACACATGGAGCACCCCGGTTGACGCCACTCGGCGCCGAACGCGGTGAACACCTTGTCCAGGCCCTCCTGCTCGGCGAGCTGGCGCACCTGCATCGATCCCGGGACGACCAGCATCCGGACACCCTCGGCGACCGCGCGGCCGTCGATGATCTCCGCCACGGTCCGGAGGTCCTCGATACGCCCGTTGGTGCACGAGCCCACGAAGACCACGTCCACCGGGACGTCGCGCATCGGGGTGCCGGCCTCGAGGTCCATGTACTCGAGCGCACCCTCGGCGGCGACACGGTCGCTCTCGTCCCCGAAGGACTCCGGGTGCGGGACGGTGGACCCGAGGGGCACACCCTGGCCGGGGTTGGTGCCCCAGGTGACGAACGGGGTGAGGGCGGAGCCGTCGATCACCACCTCGGTGTCGAACACCGCGTCATCGTCGGTCCGCAGGCCGGTCCAGTACTCGACGGCGGCGTCCCACTCCTCCCCGGCGGGGGCGTGCGGCCGCCCCTTCAGGTAGTCGTAAGTGGTCTGGTCCGGGGCGATCATCCCGGCCCGGGCGCCGGCCTCGATGCTCATGTTGCAGATGGTCATCCGCGCCTCCATCGAGAGCTTCTCGATGGCCTCGCCGCGGTACTCGATGATGTGCCCCTGACCCCCGCCCGTCCCGATCTGGGCGATCACGGCCAGGATGAGGTCCTTGGCGGAGACCCCCGGCTGCAGTTCGCCGGTGACGGTGACGGCCATGGTCCTGAACGGCCGCAGCGACAGTGTCTGGGTGGCCATGACGTGCTCGACCTCGGACGTCCCGATACCCATCGCGATGGAGCCGAACGCTCCGTGGGTCGAGGTGTGCGAGTCCCCGCACACGACGGTCATGCCGGGCTGGGTCAGGCCGAGCTGGGGCCCGATGATGTGGACGATGCCCTGCCCCGGGTCACCCATCGGGTACGCCCGGACCCCGAACTCCTCGCAGTTGGTGCGCAGCGTCTCGATCTGGGTCCGTGAGACGCGGTCGGCGATGAGGTTGACGGCCCCGCCGACGATGTCGGTCGGGACGTTGTGGTCCTCGGTCGCCAGGGTGAGGTCCGGACGGCGCAGGCCGCGGCCCGCCAGCCGGAGTCCGTCGAAGGCCTGCGGGCTGGTGACCTCGTGGATGAGGTGGAGATCGATGAAGATGAGGTCCGGCTGACGGGCTTCGCCCTCCCCCTCGCCCCTGACCACCACGTGGTCGTCCCAGACCTTCTCCGCCAGGGTTCGGCCCCGGGCACCTCCGGACGGTGTCACACTCATCACGCCTCCAGTCCACGCCCGGGTGTCGAACCGATGGATTCTCACCATGTAGGACGCTATAGTCGAACTGTGAGACAGTATAGCGGGATCGGAGTCCTCGACAAAGCCATGACGGTGCTCCACGCGGTGGCCGAGCAGCCGTGCGTCCTGGCCGACCTCTGCGAGCGCACCGGACTCCCCCGGGCCACCGCCCACCGGCTCGCGGTGGGCCTCGAGATCCACCAGCTCCTGTCCCGGGACGACGCCGGCGTGTGGAGCCTCGGCCCGGGCCTGGCCAAGCTCGCCGCGCACGCCGCGGACTCCCTGGCGGAGGCC
>NZ_JAALEE010000503.1:0-809 GCF_014145265.1 Dietzia sp. CW19
GGCGGACCGGGTCGAGGACGGGGTGCCGTCCCCGACCACGGGCCACCCGCCGACCCAGTCCAGGCGGTCGAGCATCATGTACCTCCGCTGCACCCCGTTGGGGAGCACGGCGCTGCCGCGGGGGGCGGCGTGATAGAGCATCCAGTCCTGCCCCGCGTCGTCGGTGGTCACGTCGACGTGACCCGGTCCCACCCAGTCGGCGTCACCCTTGAGGATCACGTCGCCGGGCAGCGGGGAACCCGGCCCCTGCACCAACGGGCGCTGTTGCCGATCGGAGTACGGGCCCATCACGTCGTCGGCGCGGCCACCCAACACCCGGTACTGGGACTGCTCGCCGTTGCAACACAGTCCAGCACTGGTGAACAGGTGCGTCCTGCCCTCGCGGCTGACGATGGCGGGGGCCTCGACGCCCGTACCGGCCACCAGGACGGGGTCGCCGATCAGAGCTGTCCCCGCTGGGTTCATCCGCACCGCGTTGATCCCCTCGAAGTTCCCCATGAACATGACCGGGCCGTCGGCCGTGAACACCACCTCGGGGTCCATCGGATCCAGATCCCGATAGGGCGCGTCGGCCCCTTAGCAGACGATCGGCGCACCGCCGTGGGTCCACGGGCCCTCGATCCCGGGCGCGGTGGCCATCCCGATACAGGGGGCCGGCCCGCCGGTCGTGTAGTACATGACCGCTCCGGCGTCGGCGACGTGGACGTCCGGCGCCCACAGGTACGACCCCGACGGTGCCCACGAGGGACGGGATCCGAAGGCGTCCCCCACGTACTCCCACTCGACCAGGTCGAAGGACCGGAAGTGCG
>NZ_JAALEE010000503.1:880-5631 GCF_014145265.1 Dietzia sp. CW19
CAGTCGTCCGAGGACGCGTAGACGTGGAAGGCGCCGTCCGCTCCCCTCTGGACCGACGGGTCCGGGGCGATGGAGGAGATCACCGGGTTCGCGGCCGCGGGCACCGCCGCGGTGGCGGACACGAGGGGGACGACGACGGCCAGCGCGGCGGCGCCGAGGGCGCGCGCTCCTCGCGAGATTTTCATCGGCCGAGCATAGACCCATGAACCGTCTTTATGTGACCGTACGTAACTCCCGGTTGGAGCCCCGCTCCGCGCTCTCTATCTCGCCCCGCGCTCCTTGCGCAGCAGGAACCGCTGGATCTTGCCCGACGGCGTCTTGGGCAGCTCACGGGCGAAGTGGACCTTCCGGGGGAACGCGTGGGCCGCGAACTCCGTCTTGACCCACTTCTGCAGTTCCTCCGCCTTGTCGTCGTCACCCTCGACACCCTCGCGCAGCACGACGTACGCCTCGAGTACCTCACCGGCCAGTTCGTCGGGGACGCCGATGATCGCCGACTCCAGCACGTCCGGGTGCTTGGCCAGGACGGACTCCACGTCGAACGGGCCGATCCGGTAGCCGGACATGATGATCACGTCGTCGTCGCGGCTGGAGAAGTAGAAATGACCGTCGGCGTCGAGCTTGGCCGCGTCGCCCGTGTAGTACCAGCGGCCGTCCGCGCTGAACCGCTCGGCCGTCTTCTCGGGCGCGTCGTGGTACCCCGTGAACCACATGAGCGGGCTGGCGGGGACGTCGATCGCGACGCGGCCGAGCTCCCCCACCGGCGCGGTTTCGTCGGAGTCGGCCGCGAGCACGGTGCACCCCCACCCGGGAAGCGGCACTCCCATGGACCCGGGACGGACGTCCTCGCGCAGCGAGTCGTGCCAGGGGTTGATGATGAACATCCCGTGCTCGGTCTGGCCGTACTGGTCCCGGACCTCGACACCGAACTGCTCGATCGACCACTCGATCACCTCCGGGGTGAGCGGCTCACCGGCGGCGGAGGCCCGGCGGAGCCTCACGTCCGGCGCGATGTCGCGCTTGGCGCGCATCGTCCGGTAGACCGTCGGCGCCGCCGCGAAGTTGGTGACCCCGTAGTACTGCAGGACGGCGAACGCCAACTCCGGGGTGTATCGGGCGTGGAGGAGCAGGCTGCGGCGGCCCACCGCCAGCGGACCGAGGATGCCGTAGTAGAGGCCGTACGCCCAGCCCGGATCGGCACCGTTCCAGAACACGTCGTCGGCGCGCACGTCCAGACCGGTCTCGATGTACTGGTGGAACGCGGCGAGCGCGCGGACGGGGACGACGACCCCCTTGGGGGTGCCGGTGGTGCCCGAGGTGAAGAGCATCACCATCCCGGCGTCCGGGCCGGTGACCGCGGCGCCGCGACCGGGCTCCTGGTCGCCGACGATCGTGTCGAGATCGAGGTCTCCCTCCCGGGCACCGGGGCAGTCCGCCAGCCCGGCCACGACCACCGGGACGGACGTGCTCTCGAGCTTCCCCCGCTGGTCGGCGTCGGACACGATCACCCGGGCGTCGCCGCCGGTGATCCGCATCTCGATGGCGGGCCAGGCGAACGCGGTGAACAGCGGCATGTGCACCGCGCCCAGGCGCCAGATCCCCATGAGCGTGAACACCAGGTCCGCGGACTTGGCCATGAGCGTGGCGACCCGGTCCCCCTCGCCCACACCGAGGGCCGCCAGGGCGGCGGCCACCTTCTCGCTCCCGACCTTCAGCTCGCCGTAGGTGATGTCGCGACCGGACAGGTCGGCGTCGATCACGGTGAAGGCCACGGCGTCAGGGTCGTGGCGGTCGCACAGGAACTCCGCCGCACTCGCACCGGGGACGTCGTAGATCGCCAGGAGCTCGTCCGGGGACAGGGGCGTGCCGGTGGGCGGCGTGGTCTCGGTCGTATCTGCAGACATGTCTGCAGATACTGCTGCAGAGGCCCGCCGCACACCACCCACCGACGGGCACCCCCGCTTTCGGGGCTGGTACGACTGCTCCGGAGCCGTGCACTCTAATGGGACCACCCGACGATTCCCGCACGTACCCGGAAGGACTCCCATGGCCGTCGACCGACTGCTCCCCAGCGACGAGGCGTACGAACTCCTCGACATGACCCGCTCGGTCGCGGACAAGCTGCTCGAGCCGATCGCGGCCGAGCACGAGCGGAACCACACCTATCCCGAGGGGCTCTTCGCGCAACTCGGCGAGGTGGGCCTGCTGGGGCTGCCCTATCCGGAGGAGTTCGGCGGCGGCGACCAGCCGTACGAGGTGTACCTGCAGGTGCTCGAGGAGCTCGGTGCCCGGTGGGCGGCTGTCGCCGTCGCGACGAGCGTGCACGGTCTGTCCTGCTTCCCCCTTGCCACCGCCGGCTCCGACGAGCAGAAGGCCGAGTGGCTGCCCGGGATGCTCGCCGGCGAGCAGATCGGCGCGTATTCGCTCTCGGAGCCACAGGCCGGGTCGGACGCGGCGGCGCTGCGGTGCCGCGCCGAGCGCGAGGGTGACGAGTTCGTGGTCACCGGCACCAAGTCCTGGATCACGCACGGTGGGATCGCGGACGTGTACAACACCTTCGTCCGCACCGGCGAGGGGTCCCGCGGCATCTCGTGTCTCCTGGTCCCCCGCGACACCGAGAACCTGACGTTCGGGAAGCCCGAGGACAAGATGGGCCTGAACGGCGTCCCCACCACCACCGCCGCCTACGAGGGCGCCCGGGTCGACGCCGCCCGTCTCCTGGGCGCCGAGGGCGACGGACTGCGCATCGCGTTCTCCGCCCTGGACTCGGGCCGGCTCGGGATCGCCGCGGTGGCCACCGGCATCGCGCAGCGGGCACTCGACGACGCGGTCGCCTACGCCAATGAGCGCGAGGCGTTCGGCAAGACCATCATCGGCCACCAGGGCCTGGGCTTCCTGCTGGCGGACATGGCCGCGGCCGTGACCTCCGCCCGCGCCACGTACCTCGACGCCGCCCGACGCAAGGACGCCGGCCGTCCCTACTCCCGCCAGGCCTCGATCGCCAAGCTCACCGCCACGGACGCGGCGATGAAGGTCACGACGGACGCGGTCCAGGTGCTCGGCGGCGTCGGCTACACCCGGGAGTTCCCCGTGGAGCGGTACATGCGCGAGGCCAAGATCACCCAGATCTTCGAGGGCACCAACCAGATCCAGCGACTGGTGATCGCCCGCGACCTCGCCGTCTGAGTCCCCGGCGGCCCGTCCGGCCCGGAGCGCCTAAGGTTGGCGGCATGTCCTCCCTCCCCGACGCCTCCGCTCCCGCGGGCACCGAGTACGTGGTCCTCCTCTCGGAGGACGGCCAGCCCGTCGGCACCGCGGACAAGGCCACCGTCCACACCACCGACACCCCGCTGCACCTGGCGTTCTCGTGCCACGTGGTCGACGAGGAGGGCCGCGTCCTGCTCACCCGTCGCGCGCTGCACAAGCGCGCCTGGCCGGGCGTGTGGACCAACTCGTTCTGTGGTCACCCCGCACCGGGCGAGGACCCCGCCGAGGCGATAGTGCGACGGGCGGAACAGGAACTCGGGACGCGCGTGGACGGGATCGAGCCGGCGTTGCCGGACTTCCGGTACCGGGCGGTGGACGACTCCGGGATCGTGGAGAACGAGATCTGCCCGGTGTTCACCGCCCGCATCCGCGCCGACCTAGCCCCGCGGGCGGACGAGGTGTGTGCCCACCACTGGGCCCGGCCCGAGGACGTGCGCAAGGCCATCGACGCGACGCCGTTCGCGTTCAGCCCCTGGCTGGTCGCGCAGGCGCCGCGCATGGCCCTCTACGCTCGTTGAGGACGGGCTCGGTGAGGACGGGCTCGGTGAGGACAGGCGCGTTGAGGACGGCGGATCGGCCGTCAGCCCGGCGGGCTGACGCCGTTAGCCCGGGATGCTGATGTGTCCCTCCTCGGCCGCCAGGCCGATGTCGCGACGGAAGTGACCGCCGCCCAGCTCGACCCCGTCGAGGATCCGGTAGGCCTCCGCGCGCGCGGCGGCGAGGTCGGGACCGGTCCCGACGACCGACAGGACCCGCCCCCCGGCCGAGACCAGTCGCCCGTTCTCGTCCCGGGCCGTCCCGGCGTGGAAGACCCCCGGCTGCTCGGCGCCCTCGATCACGTCCCCCCGGCGTGGCGAGGACGGGTAGTTCTCCGCGGCCAGCACGACGGTCACGGCGGCGCCGTCGCGCCACACCAGCGGAGGCAGCTCGGCGAGACGGCCGGTGGCCACCGCGTGGAGGGCCTGCCCCAGGGGCGACTCCAGTAGCGCCAGGACCGCCTGCGTCTCGGGATCACCGAAACGGCAGTTGAACTCCACGACCTCGGGGCCAGACGTGGTGATCGCCAGACCCGCGTACAGGAGACCGGAGAAGCCGCATCCCCGTGCGACCATCTCGCGGGCGACCGGCTCACACACCTCGGAGACGATCCGGTCGACCATCCCCTGCGGCAGCCACGGCAGGGGGGTGTAGGCACCCATCCCGCCGGTGTTGGGTCCGCGGTCCCCCTCCCCGACACGCTTGTGATCCTGAGCGGGGAGGAGCGGGACCACCGTCTCGCCGTCCACGAGACAGAACAGCGACACCTCGGGGCCGTCGAGGAAGGACTCGAGCAGAACCGGGTGCCCGTCGTCCAGGCAGGCGAGCGCGTGGGCGTGCGCGGCGGCGCGGTCGGGCGTGACCACGACCCCCTTGCCGGCCGCGAGGCCGTCGTCCTTGACCACCCAGGTGGGGCCGAACCGGTCGAGCGCCTCGTCCAGGTCGGC
>NZ_JAALEE010000504.1:0-1000 GCF_014145265.1 Dietzia sp. CW19
CGAAGGGCGCGGCCATCACCAAGGCGGCGGCCAGGGCGATGCGGGCGGCACGTCGACGCCGCCAACCCCGCGGGGCCGTCGGAGACGTGAGGATTCGGCGCAACTGGGTCCCCCGTCGGTCGGCACGCTGCCGGTAAGCGCGGTGTGGGAGAGACCGTATCGGGACGACGGGAGCGCGCCGGGCCGCGTGCCGGGGGCCGGACGGGAACCTGTGGAGGAGCGGGGCCCTGTGGAGAGGGCGGGACGGATACCCGCTACGACGACGAGCCGGACGCGGAGCTCGACGAACCCGAGCTCGACGACGAGGCCGAGCCCGCCGACGAACCGGCGCTCGAGCCGGACGTCGCCCCCGCCGACGAGCCCGAACCGGACGAGCCGGAACCCGATGAACCGGAGCCGGACGTGCCGGAAGACGACTTTCCTGAGCCGCCCCCGGTCGTGGACCCCGACCCGGCGGCGCGGCTGTCCGTGCGGTAGAAGCCTGAACCCTTGAAGACCACGCCGACGGTGTTGAACAACTTCCGCAGCCCACCGTCGCACTTCGGGCAGACAGTGAGCGAGTCCTCGGTGAAGGACTGCTGGATGTCGAAGGCGACGTCGCAGTCGCGGCACCGGTACGAATAGGTGGGCATCTGGCCTCCGGGGCAGAGTCGGATATCGACTGGCACTCTACCCTCCCGAGTGCCAGGTGCTAAAAGTCGAGGACTCCGTCAGGGGTGACGACCCCGGTCACGGGTCGGTCGTGCGGCTCGGACGGGACATGGTCGAGCACGTCCTCCGGATCCAGGACCGCCAGCAACCGGGTGTCCGGCCGGGCGAGCGCGAGCGTGCGGTCGTAGTAGCCGCCCCCTCGGCCGAGCCTGGTGCCGGTGCGGTCGACGGCCACCGAGGGCACGAACACGAGATCGGCCTCGGCGATCCGGTCCGGTCCCTCCGGCGCCGCGGACGGAACGGGGATGCCGAACCGGCCCGGACACAGGTCCGCCGGCCCGGCGTACGC
>NZ_JAALEE010000505.1:0-13774 GCF_014145265.1 Dietzia sp. CW19
CGCACTAACGGAGATACCCACTAGTCCCTCACTTCGACCGGCCGAACAAGCGCCGCCAGTGCGTGGGCTCTGTGAAGCAAGTGCAACAGCAACAGTTGCTGGAGCAGCCGCCCGCAGCCAACATCGCCCCAGCGGTTGCAATCCCTCCGCCTCGCCCTAAACCGGCCCTTCCGGATCCGGAGTGCATAGCTGGGGTTCGCCGGTGATGCGGTGAGGCACAAGATGTAGGGGTCCCGGGGCGTGTGAAGATGCAAGTTCCTACACCAGCACTTCGCATCCCCAGGACCCGCTTTGAACGCTACCGCCAGCCTGCTCGCCGACACCATCTGCCGCACCGTCGAGCTCGGGGTGACCATCACCGACGCCGCCGTGGCCGACGAGCTCACGCACCTGTTCTGCGCCCCGGTCACACTCGACCCGATCTG
Source organism: Dietzia sp. CW19 (assembly GCF_014145265.1). Classification (NCBI taxonomy): domain Bacteria; kingdom Bacillati; phylum Actinomycetota; class Actinomycetes; order Mycobacteriales; family Dietziaceae; genus Dietzia; species Dietzia sp. CW19. Next base: position 426 of record NZ_JAALEE010000505.1, read on the forward strand.
CGCCGAGTGCGGGATGGCGGGCCGTTTGCGGGACCACATCCAGCGGAAGGTCACGGATCTACCGATCGTCGGGCATCCCACCAGACTGCACGTGCGGGTACCGCGCTTCACCTGCGACAACACCGAGTGCAGCACCAGGATTTTCCAGCAGCGGATGCCGGCGTTGGCTGAGCCGCGGGCCAAGACCACCCGCCGCTGCACTCGCTGGATCCTGCAGCGTCTGGCGATCGACCGCACCAGCGTGTCCGCGGTCGCCAAGGCCCTCGGGCTGGGGTGGGATCTCGTCAACGATCTGGCGGTCACCGAGACCCGCGCGATGGTCTACGACCAGCCCGGACACTTCGACGGCGTCCGCATTCTCGGGGTCGATGAGCACAAATGGAAGCACGTGCGCGGCGACGGCAGCAGCTCGTTCGTGACCGTGCTGGTCGACCTCACCCCGGTAGTGGACGGCACCGGCCCGTCTCGCCTGCTGGACATGGTCCCGGGCCGTTCGGCGAAGGTCCTCACCGAATGGCTCGACGCCCGCGACCAAGCGTTTCGAGACCGGATCAAAGTCGTGACCATGGACGGGTTCGCCGGCTACCACTCCGCCGCCGCCAAAGCCGTTCCCGCTGCCCGGACGGTGATGGACCCCTTCCACGTCGTGCGCCTGGCCGCCGACAAGCTCACCGTGTGCCGCCAACGCATCCAGCAGGCCACCACCGGGCACCGGGGCCGCACGGGCGATCCGCTGTACGGCATCCGCCGGACCTTGAACACCCGAGCCGAGCTGCTCACCGACAAGCAGAAGGTGCGCCTGTTCAAAGCATTCACCGCCAACGATGCGCACGCGGCGGTCGAGGTCACCTACGGCGTCTACCAGCGACTCATCGCCGCCTACGACGCCGCCGGCAAGCGGGAGGGCAAGATCGCGATGTACAAGCTCCTGCGCTCGATCCGGACCGGTGTACCCGCAGAACTCCCGGAGCTCGCGCAGCTCGGCCGGTCATTGTGGAAGCGGCACCGCGAAATCCTCGCGTACTTCGACGTGGGCGCCTCCAACGGACCCGTCGAGGCCATCAACGGCCGACTGGAACACCTCCGCGGGATCGCCCTGGGCTTCCGCAACCTCAAGCACTACATCTTGCGGTCACTGATCCACTCCGGCCGGCTTCAGGATCGGATCAATGCACTCTGATTCCGGAAGAGCCCGATAACACGATCCGGGCCTTCGTCATGTCAGCCTTCTGGAATCAGACGCCGATCATGCCCTCACAACCGGCCTGCCAGAAGTCTTGACGCGGGGCACCCGGGACGACACAGGGCCGACTAGCGGTGAGGTGTGCTACCGACAATTCGTGCAGTGCGAAGCCGCGCAAATCGTCAACTTGTCGGAAGACGACTCCCAGGGTGGCCCACCCACCTCAGCAAACACCTTCGGAACGCCGAACACCGACCTACAAGTGATCCTGTCCCCAAACCGACATATCAGGGTGTACGCGGACAACAAGTCCCAGAGAAGGGGCCGCTGCCGCGTCATGGGCGGGCTGTGTCAGCCCATGACGCCGCGCAGCGACCCCTCCGTTCGAGTCTCGTGCCCCGAATCCGTGGTGTCAGGCGGGGAGCTTGGAAGCCAGGACGTCGAGCTTCTCGATCGTGGGTTCGGAGAACAACGTGCCGGCGTTTTCGCCGAGCGCTACCGCCACGGGTCCGGACAGGTGGGCGCCACGTCCGGCGTCGTCCGGAAAGACGTCGAAGATCCCGAACGAGGTCGGCCCGAGGCGGATCGCGAACCACGCGGTGGCTGTCGGTCTCTTCCAGTGTCTACGACACGGCCCGGGTGACGGTGGCGACGATTCCTCCCTGCGCCACTGTCGTGGACAGTGTGTGGCGAGATCGGTTGTCTGCGTCGGGAGCGGTCACGACTGCTTCGGCGATCGGGGCCAAGAGCGTAGTCCGGACGGTACGTTTCATATGTCTGGCCCCGTAGGTGGAATCAAATCCCTTGTTGATCAGAAGAGTTCGTACGTCGTCATCTGGCATCCAATCGATGTGTATGGCAGACAGCTGATTACGTAGGCGCGTGAGCTCGAGATCCACGATCTTCGCCGCTGAGGTCTGGGTCAACGGCGCGAAGTGCACAACCTCGTCGAAGCGGTTGTACAGCTCCGGGTCGAAGAATTGCTCGACGACGTCGGCAACGATCTGCTGCGAGTCGCGACGGGCGCCGGGTCGGAATGGTGCCGCGAGCCGCTGCAGTGACAACGAGCCTCGGTGCCGGCGTTCGTGAGCAGCTACTTCGGCAGATCCGAGGTTGGAGGTGAATAGCACAATCGCGTTGCGGAAGTCGATGGTCTCGTTGCCTGCCGACAGCTTTAGGACCCCGCTGTCGAGTATCTGCAGTAAGGACCGCAGGACAGTCGCGTGCGCTTTCTCGACCTCGTCGAAGAGTACGAGTCCCGGCCGGGAATGGTTACCTGCGATCAGGGCGGGGTCAAAGAGAGTCAGGCCTTCCTTTGCCCCGGCGTAGCCGGGCGGCGCACCGGCGAGTGATGCCGAGTAGTGTTCTTGTGCAAGGGTATTCATGTCTATTCGGCAGAGGTTATCGGGATCGCCGGCAACCTGACACGCGAGTTGTTTTGCGAGCTCGGTCTTTCCCACGCCGGTCGGCCCGACCAGCAGTAGCGAGGCGATCGGACGGTTAGGGTCGCGCAGCCCAGCGGCGGAGATCGTCAATGCGCGCACCGCCGCCTCAATAGCGGCCTCCTGCCCGACGATATGTGACTGCAATGCGGCGGTCAGCTCCTGTGGTGATCGGAGCCGTCCCAGCCTGAACCGGCTGGAGCCCATCGGGTTGGGGGTCGAGTTCGGGGGCGGTCCGGGTTGCATCGAGCGATCCTCCTTGAAACATAGATGTAACAGGTATGGCTGGACCCTGTCATTGGCAATACTTTACGCTCAAAGTACCTCGCGCAGAGGCTGCCGAGAAGTGACGACTAAATGGAGGTCCAACATGCGACACGGAGACATCTCATCAAGCCCGGACACGGTTGGCGTTGCTGTCGTGAATTACAAGATGCCGCGGCTGCACACCAAGGAGGAGGTACTCGACAACGCACGCAAGATCGCGGACATGGTTGTTGGGATGAAGGCCGGCCTCCCGGGTATGGATCTGGTGGTGTTCCCCGAGTACTCCACCATGGGCATCATGTACGACAACGACGAGATGTATGCGACGGCCGCCACGGTGCCAGGCGATGAAACCGACATCTTCGCCAAGGCATGTCGGGATGCAAAGACGTGGGGAGTCTTCTCCCTGACCGGTGAACGGCATGAGGATCACCCGAACAAGCCGCCCTACAACACCTTGGTGCTGATCAACGACGAGGGCGAGATCGTGCAGAAGTATCGCAAGATCATGCCGTGGACCCCGATCGAGGGCTGGTACCCGGGTGGGCAGACCTATGTCACCGACGGCCCGAAGGGCATGAAAATCTCGCTCATCGTCTGCGACGACGGCAATTACCCGGAGATCTGGCGGGACTGCGCGATGAAGGGTGCTGAGCTCATCGTCCGCCCGCAGGGTTACATGTATCCGGCCAAGGAGCAGCAGGTTCTGATGTCAAAGACGATGGCGTGGGCCAACAACTGCTATGTCGCAGTGGCCAATGCGACCGGTTTCGACGGCGTCTACTCGTACTTCGGCCACAGCGCCATCGTCGGATTTGACGGGCGTACGCTGGGGGAGTGCGGGGAGGAAGACTATGGGATTCAGTACGCGCAGCTGTCGCTTTCGACGATCCGGGATGCGCGTGCCAATGACCAGTCGCAGAACCACCTGTTCAAGCTGCTCCACCGCGGCTACACCGGCGTCTACAACGCAGGCGACGGTGACAAGGGAATCGCCGAATGCCCCTTCGACTTCTACCGTGACTGGGTGACCGACGCCGAGGCCACCCGGGAAAAGGTCGAGGCGATCACCCGCCAGACCATTGGTGTTGCGTCCGCACCGGTCTACGATCTGCCCACCGAGAGGACCGCAGAAGCATAGCGACGGAATCGATCTCGCCGGGGAATCACGTCATGTCCCGGCGGGATCGAATCTGTTTTCCGCGTGTGTGACCTCACACGAGTGATTTACACCCAGGTAATAGCGCGCTGAAATCATGGGACGTAACCGGCGATCCACGCTGCGCAGGGAGAGTGTTCGATGTCTGACCCACGCATGAATCTCGGCCTGCTCATACCTGAGAGTGGTCCGGCGGGGATCTTCGGGCCGTCGTGCCTAAGCAGCGCCGAACTGGCCGTCGCCGAACTCAATCAGCATGGCGGACTTCTTGGTTGCGAGGTCACCGCCACCGTCATCGATGGCGGCGCCGACCTTGGGGACGTGGTCCGTGACGTCTCCGCACGGGTGTCCAACGGTGAGGTCGAAGCCCTGGTCGGCTGGCATACTTCGGCGCTGCGTCGCGAGATCGTGCGATCCGTTGGTGGTCTAGTGCCCTACATCTACACGGCGGTGTACGAGGGCGGTGAATCGTCACCCGGCGTGTTCACTACCGGGGAGGTACCCGAACGTCAGATTGTGCCTGCGCTGCAATGGATGGGTCGGGAGAACGGCATCACATCCTGGTTTGTCGTCGGCAGTGATTATGTGTGGCCACGACGCACGGCTGGTCGTATGTGGAAGTGGGCGACGACAGGTGTCTACGGTTCAGGTGTCAGGCTCATCGGGGAGCACTTCACGCCGCTGGGCGAGCCCGATTTCAGTGATGTGCTCGATGAGATCGAGCGCTCCGGCGCCGACGGGGTGTTCGTGTTATTGCTGGGCCAGGATGCGGTGTCATTCAACAGGCAGTTCGCTGCTCGTGGGTTAGATCGCGATCTTCCTCGACTCGGGCCGCTGATCGATGAGAATATGCTACTGGCCGGCGGTGCGGGCGCTGCGCGTGAACTCTATTCTGTGTCAGGGTTCTTCGAATCCTTGGGGACCGGCCACAGTCTGGAGTTCGGTGGGCGGTATGCCGAGCGCTTCGGTGCGAGTGCGCCGCCGCTGGCCTCGCCGGGCGAGTCCTGCTACGAGGGTGTGCGGCTCCTGGCTGAACTGGTTGAGCGGTCGGCGTCGGTAAATGTGTCTGAATTAAGCGCTCACGCACAAGCCGACATTCACTATGACAGTCCACGTGGGCATGTCCGCTTCCGGCGGCACCATCTCGCTCAAGACGTGTATATGGCGAAGGCCAGGGGACTCGAATTCGATGTCCTCGAACAGATTGCCGCGGTCGGCTAAATCAGCGGCGGGCGCCGGTCGGTTTACTGACTTGTGAAGTCTTCTGCTTGTTTGCCGTAACGATTGAGCATGCGTTCCAGCGCTTGGCGGTCGCGTGCGGCGAACATGCCCAAGGCCTCGGCTTCGGTGGCAGCGATAGTGCCGAGAAGTTCCTGGTGGACGCTCGTACCCCGGCTGGAGGCGTGCACCAGCACTTTGCGCCGATCACCCGGGTCGGCGAGCCGGAAGACGTAGGCGTTCACAGCCAGCTTGTCCACGTATTTGGTGAGGGTAGGTGCGGCGACACTCAACGCTCGTGCCAAGTGATTCATCGCCACGCCGTCCTGGCGCACGATGACGTCGAGTGCGTACCAGTGATCGGCGGACATATTGTGCTGCGCCGTAATCCCGTCGATGCGGCGTGAGAGCATCCGACTCAATGAATCCAATCGCCCTGACAGTGGCCTGGGTGAGACCTGTAGGGCGTCGGCCTCGCCCACGCCGGCAGCGCCCGTCGGCTTGGTCTGGACATTGGGCATCCGATCATCCTTCTCTTGGTACGGGGGATGCGCAGTATGAGTGCCTGCGGCCGCCGTTCCAGTCCTCCGATGGCCACATACTAGCGTTCACCGGATTACCCCTCAACCACATCATTTTCGTCTCACATACTTCTGTTACGAACAGTTAACGCTGCGATACTTCCTTCTGACAGTACCGGCACTACTGTCAGTTACGGGGAAGCCAGGGGCTTGTCATTCAGGCAGTAACTCCGCGAGTCCGGTCGAAAAGACCCGCCCCTCCCTGCTGTGCGGCACCCGCAGGCTCGCGACCACCGTTGAAGGAGATGAAGTGTCAGAAGCACACGACCACAATCACGATCATGGGCACAGCCACGCCCATGAAGGTGCGGCGTGCGACAGCGAGTCCGCTGGGTACGGCACCGACAAGGTACGGCTTGAGGCGTTGGTCACCGATGGCGTTCACCGCATCGGAGATCACGAGGGACCGTTCTCTATTCACGTCCTGGGCATCGGCAAGACCGGTTCCAACGTCGTCGAATCGATGCTGCGCGAGTACGCACCCGGGGGTGCTGCAGCCGGTTCGGAAACACCGTTCCGTGGGCTGGCCATCGACATCGGTGATGCCGAATTGACCGGTGTCACCACCGCGTCGGCAGCACTGTCCGGCGATCTCGCCAGCGCGGAGGTCGTCGACCTCCCCGCGCTGGAGAATGAGGCGCTGTTCCGCGAACTGCGACGCTACCGCGAATTCCTCAAGAAGGAGTACCCCCGCTACTACTGGAATCCCAACTACGAGCCGTGGCTTCCCAACGATCTCGTGGTGCCGGAGGCTGGTGACCACTTCCCGCGTGCGGTGTCCAAGGGCCTCTACGGCGTCGACTACTACACCGGTGGTGCGGTTGCCCAGGCGCTTGACCGTTTCGCAGACGGGATCATGTCAAGCGACAAGACCCCACTGGTGATCATCGCCTTCTCACTGGTCGGTGGAACCGGTAGTGGCATCGTCGTCGAGTTGGCCCGCCATCTATCCAACATCCGGTTGGGCCGTCGCGCGCTGGTTGCCGGCATGTGCGTGCTGCCCGCCGACGCCGACCCCGACGAACTCAAGGACGGCCGCGCGTTCATCGCCATCAATGAGCTCGACTGCATGGTGGACGCCGACAAGAACAAGGGCGTCATGACCGTCTGGGGTGACCTCTACAAGAACCCCTTCACCGCTGGATTCTTCGGTGTACCACAGAACGCGGTGTACGACGCGGTCGGCGACCTTGACGCCGCGCACAAGGCCATCGACACCGGTATCGCGCAGTTTGTTCTGCGTGACGGAGGCGATCACCTGTACGAGTCGATCAAGGCACTCAACTGGATGAATGTCCCGGCCGACGCGTGGCACCCGGCCACCCGTGGTGATCAGACCGACAGCTGGATCAACTTGCTCGCAGTGGGTATTGGTCCGGCCGGCACTCCGCTGGTCGGCGAGGTAACCGACTCGGCAGCAGTCGAATTCGTCGAGGTTCGCGCATTCGGTGCGGATTCGGCCAGCGCAGTCGCAGCGTCGTTGTCTGAATCCCTCGATCCCGTCGTCGGACCCAACACGCTGGCCTTCGCAGGTTCGGGCGACACCACGGTCGCGGCCTTCATCCCGCGGCTGAGCAAGCTCGACATGAGCTGGTTCGTGCCCGCGCGGGAGGCCTACGACGCGCTGGATTGGGAGTCCAAGCTCATGCGTCACGCATGGCTGCTCGATCTCGGTGTGCTGCTCTGCGAGCCCTCAACCCGATTCGAGGGAGTCGGTGGCGAATGCCTGTTGGGCTGCGCGTGCTGGGTTGTTGTCCCGCACTTAGCAATCCGTGGTGAGGTTGAACAACTCGAGCTGTCCAAGTGAGCACCGGAACCGACATCGAGCACGCGGGGGCCGAGATGACCACGGAGCCAGCAGGTCTGGAATGGGATCAGGCCGTCGAGAAGTACCGGGACGGCGCGGCGGTCGACACCCTTCCGGGTGGGGCAACCGTGACTGTCAGCGGAGCCGACGACGAGCGGATCTACGTCAAACACCGGCTCTGGACCGCAGAACTACACCGCTACAACTTGGAAAAAGGTGTTGACCTGGTTAACCAGGGGGCAATCCCGCGCGAGGCCAACAAATTCATCGACAAGTACCGAACGTTGGTTGCGGACGAGCGCCCCACGGTCGCCGCAACCATCCTCAAAGACCTTGGATACCTGAGCTAGCTAGAAGGGCTGGACTACCACCATGGCACTATCCATGTACCACAGTGCAAGCGGAAAACAGGCACCGCACTGTATCAATGTTGTCGGCCTCGGTAAGGCCGGCGCCCAGTTCATCGATGCGCTGTTGCGGACCGGTGAGATCGAGGACATGCTCGACGATCCGCGCGCTCGTTTCACTGCGTTGGCGATCGATATCGGCGAGGGCGACATGCGTCAGATGCGCCAGTACGCGGACTCGTTCTACGCACGCCTTGATGATCGTGGGATTCCCCGGGACCGCGCGCAGATTCGCACTGTGGCCCTGGACATCCCTGACGCCGCGGATCTCGAGCAGAGCATGGCTCGCTTTCCCGAGTTCCTCGGCAGGGAGTTCCCGCGGTTCAGCTGGAAGGGCCAGGGCGAGAGCGGATTCGCGTCGTGGCTGGATGCCACCACGACTCCGACCACCGAGAAGAACTACGTCGGCCAACTGGAGGTCCCGTCCTCCGACGAGCATGTGTCCCGCTCCTTGGCGAAGGCGATCTATGGCCGTGCGTACTACGACGGCGAGCGCCCACTCCACAGCGAACTGGAAGCATTTGCCGACAGCATCGACCAGACCGGCCTGCCATGCCTGGTTCTTGTTGCCTTCGGTGTTGGTGGCGGCACGGGCAGCGGAATGGTTGTTGACCTCGCCCGCCACCTGAGCACCGGTGCGCTCGGCCGTCGGGTGCCGGTCATCGGGGTCGGCTTCATGCCGTGTTCGGGAGATCCTGAGTACCAGCGTGGCGCTTCGGTTTACGCCACGCTCAACGAGATCGACTGCATGCTCGATGAGACGAAGAACGAGAAGATCACCTCGGTGTGGGGTGACATGTACAAGAATCCGTTTACCGGAGGATTCCTGGCGGTCACCCAGGAGCAGTCGTGGGAGCGTCTGTACCGGTACACCACAATCAAGAAGGGTGTGCTCCCCGAGATCCGGCATCAGCAGGCGTTGCACGTCACGAACAAGTTCGTCGACGACTCGTTCGCCCGCTACGTCGTTCACGACTACGGTCGCGAGATCTTCCGCGTTCTGCGTCCGGCCGGTTTCACTGGTGCACCACATGAGCGAGTCAGTTTCGGGCCGCGTAACTTCACCGTGTTCAACGTTGCCAAGCTCATGCATCCCGGTGTGGAGGTACTGCCGGGCGAGCCGATCAGCAAGTGGCGGAGTGCGATCAGCGACTGGATCGGGTATGTCCCGCAGTGGATGGGTATTCGCGAGGGCTTCGCGACAGAGTATGTGGAAGCACATACCTTCGCGGCCCGCACCAAGTGGAATGCGACCCTGCAGGCCAAGCTCGAATCGACTCTGTCGCAGTACCTGCTGCCGGGTGAGGACGGCTCGCTGCGGACCACCGAAGGCGAGTTCTTCGACGAGCTGACGGTGTACTCCAACATCATCGTTCCAGGTGTGGCGAAGGCGGACCTGACGGCATTCGCCGAAGCCAAGAAGCTCTATGACGCGGTCCCTGCCAGTGAGCGGATCGTCCTCAGTAGCTGGCTGCTCGAACTCGGCATCGTGCTCTCGGAGCCATCGGATCAGTTCGAGGCCACGATGGGTAAGGCGATTGCTGGATCGCCAGGGTGGAACACCCGTATCGGTGTCGACGAGATGGCGGGCGCCGCACTGCCGGCCACCGCTGTCGAGTACACCAACGAAGTGATGGCAGCCTCGGTCGCCACGGTGGTGCCGACGCCGTAACCCGGCCGGTGGCGGTCCGCTCGGCGCGTGTGGGTGTAACAACCGAGCGGACCGCCCGGTCCCGGCCTCAGAGGTTCTTGTGCATGAGGGCAGTGGATTTCGAAAGTGATTGGCAAGACGACTATTTAGCGTGGATATTGCGCCTGAATGACACCCGTGATTCGGTGCGGTACATGGTCACCCACCGGCTGGAGGACCGGGCTGTTGCGGAGGCGGTGGCCGTGCAGGTGGTGGTCTCGATGCTGGCCCGGCCCCGGGTGTTTCGTTACCAGGGACTGCCTTATGCGGGGCGTATCGCGGCCCCTGCCGAACCTCTCATTGCCGACCCGGACGGTGACTGGCGAGCACAGCAGTGTTCCTGGGAGGAGCTCGCCGGCCGGCTGTTCGAGATGCCGACCGACTTACGCAACGTACATGTGGCAGCACATGTTCACGGACTTAGTGCCGCCGAGATTGGTTCGGTGCTCGGGGTCGACGTCGACATGGTGCAGTCGATGCAAAAACAAGTGGAGGACTATCTCCGACCATCGGATGGCGGTGAATGAGTTTTCTTAACTGACCCGTCTCATACAGCAGAGGAATGAACCAGTGCATATTGCCGAAGGCTTTTTGCCGCCGGTCCAGGCGGCCTGTTGGACGGCGGTAGCCGCACCGTTCGTTGTACACGGTGCCGTGGCCGTCGTGCGCGAGGTACGTGAGCATCCTGAATCGCGGTTGTTGCTCGGGGCGGCAGGTGCGTTCACCTTCGTCCTGTCCGCAATCAAACTTCCCTCGTTGACAGGTAGCTCGAGCCATCCCACCGGAACTGGGTTGGGCGCGGTGCTCTTTCGGCCGCCGGTGATGGCCTTCCTGGGAACGGTGGTACTCCTGTTTCAGGCGCTGCTGCTTGCACACGGCGGTATCACCACCTTGGGTGCCAACGCGTTCTCGATGGCCATTGTTGGTCCGTGGGTCGGATACGGGGTGTGGCAGTTGAGCCGAAAGATGAAGGCACCCTTGAGTGTCGGGATCTTCTTCGCAATGGCGATCGCGAATCTCTCGACATACTGCGTTACCTCTGTTCAGCTCGGCATTGCCTTCCCCGATGCGACCGGCGGTGTGATCGGTTCGGTGGTGAAGTTCCTTGGTGTCTTCGCCGTTACTCAGATTCCACTGGCCATCATCGAGGGCCTCGTCGGGGTCCTTATTTTCAACGTCCTGCGGAAGGTGGCGCGGCCGGAATTGCTGCGTTTGGGAGTATTGACCGACCGCACCGCACAAGACAGCCCAGTACCGGCCAAGGGGACCATCCATGTCGCGTAACAAGAATGTTCTGGTCACCGCGCTGATCATCGGTGCGATTGTCGTGATCTTCGCTCTGTCGATGTTTCTCAATCGGAACGCCCCGGAGGATGAGGCGTTCGTCGGTAGCGATTCCCTGGCCACCGAGCACATCGAGGAGAACCATTCCGACTACAAGCCATGGTTCTCGCCGGTCTTCACCCCCGGGTCCGGTGAGATCGAATCAGGACTGTTCGCGCTGCAGGCTGCGCTCGGTGCGGGAGTGTTCGGCTTTGCGCTCGGGGCGATGTGGCAGCGCAGGCGCTCCGAACGTGAGGCGATCGCACTGGCCGGTGACGTCGACGCTATGGCCGCGAGCGCTGGCGAGGGTGACCGGACATGAGTGCTGGCACCGCCGCGATCGATAGCGTTGCGTGGAGGTCGACGTGGCGCCGCCGGCCGGTCGCAGAGAAGGTCATTCTCTTCGGCGGGATCGTCGGATGTGCGATGGTGCTTGCCCCGGTTCCGGCGGCGCCACTGTTGATCGTGGTGACCCTGATCGCCGCGCGACGAGCCGGGGTTCCGTTTGCGCACGTGCTCCGTACCGCCCGAGGACCTGCGGCATTTATTGCGATCGCGGCGCTGTCGACTGCGGTATCGATCGATTTCGGCGCTCTGACGATATCAATGACTGCGCACACGGCTTTGGGTGCAGCTGAACTCGCATTGCGTGCGATGACGGCATCACTGGCGATGCTAGTCTTTGCCTCCACGACACCGATGACCACGTTGACGACGGCGCTACGGCGGTCGGGGCTCCCGGCGGCCTGTGTTGACGTCATCGGAATCATGTATCGCATGGTGTTCGTGCTGGTGGAGTCGCTGGCAACGATCCGGCAGGCGCAGGTCGCGCGACTGGGCTATGCGGGATTTCGACGATCACTCAACTCAGTGGGCCTCCTGACCGCGGCCGTGCTGATCCGGTCTTGGACTCAGGCACACCGGCTGGAGACCGGATTGGCGGGTCGCGACCAGGGTATCGGTATGCCGGTTCTGTATCGGCAGCCGGTGAGCCGACAATTCATCTTCGGCTCGGTATCCGTTCTTATTGGTGTTGTCGCACTAACAGTTTCGTGGGAGATGGCATGAGCCATAGATCGCTGAGCGCCGAACATGTGGCGTTCGCCTATCACGGTGCGAGCGATACGCTGATCGACGTCGATATCGAGATGGCACCGCGCTCACGCGTGGCACTGCTGGGTGCCAACGGATCGGGAAAGACAACGCTGCTCCGAATACTGGCCGGATCGCTGCGGCCGTCGCGCGGGACGGTCAGTCTTGACCACACCCCTATCAAGTACGGTAAGGCAGGGCTGCGTACTCACCGTCAGAATGTGCAGTTGGTTCTGCAGAACCCGGATGATCAGCTGTTCTCGGCGGATGTCAGACACGACATCGCCTTCGGGCCAGCGAATTTGGGATTGAACACCGACGAGATCCTAGAGCGGGTCGACGAGGCGATGCGGCTGCTGTCGATCACCGACCTGGCCGACCGGCCGACACATGAACTGTCCTACGGGGAACGCAAACGCGTCACGATTGCCGGCGCGATGGCGATGCGGCCCTGTGTGCTGCTCCTCGATGAACCCACTGCCGGCCTGGATCCTGCCGGGGTGGCCGAGATGTTCCAGGCACTTGAACGGCTCGAGGAAAGTCGCACCACGGTGGTCCTCTCCACCCACGACGCTGCTCTGGCGTTGGATTGGGCGTCGTCAGTAGCGATCGTTGAGGGCGGCACAGTCCGCCAAGGCGATCCCGGCGAACTGCTCGGCAATGCCTCGCTCCTTGCGGCCGCCCGGCTCGCGGCGCCATGGTCGCTGGAACTCGCCGCAAAGCTAGCGCGAGACGGATTCCTCCCGCAATCACTGCGCCCGCGTAATGTCTCTGAGGTACATGCGTCTATCGCTGCGCACGCATTACGCCACGGCGGACGGGTCTGACGGCGCCGCAGCCTGTGCACGTTCCGCTTGCGGTGATTGCTTGTTGCAGGTCCTCGGGTAGTGGATCTGAGGCACAGAACCACGCCGACAAGATCCAGGAGTGGCCATAGGAGGGTTTTGCGCTGCGTGCTCGCAACACCGGCGACGGTGAGGGGGCCAAGGAACTCGATCGCGACGGGGGCGTACAACCAGTGGATGTCGACAACGCCGGGTGGCCGAAAACCCAGATCGTTGAAGTCGCGGGCGATCAGATCGTAGAGATCCTCTGTGCCCGGATCATCGAGATACTCCTGCGCCCGGTAGGGGCCACCGACCTTTAACGCGCCGAGCAACTCGCCGTACGCGCCCTCGGC
>NZ_JAALEE010000505.1:13784-16253 GCF_014145265.1 Dietzia sp. CW19
TGCGTCCAGCGCGCCGGCGACGTCGTCGCGCAGCCACACCGCCCAGCAGGACCACTCTGTTCCGTGTTTGGAGTAGTAGTGCACGCCCAGCGCCCGTGCGCCGCCCACCAGTGGGGCGGCCGCCAGCGTGGCGGCCAGTTCGGTCGTCAGATGACGGTCACCGCTACGCGTCTGCGCCACGGTGATCTCGCCGATCCCTCGCTCCCACAGTGACTGTGGAATATGCGAGGCCAGGTAGGTGATGGTGCGCGCGTGTTCGATCTCCACGAACCATCCCGATGCCGGCAGTGCCACCGTGTACAGGCGGTGGGCGTACAGCCAACCGATGTCGACCACGCCGGGTGGCCGAACCCCCAGATCGTTCCAGTCCTGGGCGATCAGAGCGTAGAGATCGGTATCGCCGGGATCATCGAGGTACTCCTGCGCCCGGTAGGGGCCGCCGACCTTCAATGCGCCCAGCAACTCGCCGTACGCGCCCTCGGCGCTACTGGCGCAATAGATGGTCTGCTCGCCGGGCAGATCGAAACGGTTCCACCCCGCCCGGTCCTCGCTGCTACTCACGCCCCTGGTCGGCGGATTGAGCACCCCATAGGAAGGTTTAGCCAACCGATAAACGGTCCGTCCGCCGGCCGACAGCAGCGCCAGGCCCGTGTTCGCGCAGACCGTGACCTCGACCGTCACGGGCAGCATCCTCTACCGGCGCACATACTCACCACGGCCACTCTAGGTGGCCCTCCACTGCTCGCCGGGCCGGCCCGCAGGGCAGGGTCACGGGGCGAGCTTTAGTTGTCGGTGCCGTCGACGAACGCCGCGGCAGCACTCATCACCGGCTTGAACTTGCCCGCCGCGATCGCCATAAACGGCGGCTGCTCATCCAACCTGGGGTTCGCGCCGATGAACCATGCCCGGGCGACATCTGACCCCTCGGACGTCGCGACCGCCACCCACGCCCGGTGCGCCACCTGCAGCCGCTGCAACGCGCCATCACGCGGCACCGGACCACCGTCGGCAGACCACTTGTACGGCAGCTTCCTGTCCCGCACACCCGCGGCCACCGCCACCACCGTCGGCCCGAGATGCTGCACCAGCTGACGCGCCAACTCCGCGCTCGACAGCCTCATGGTCTCGGTATGCGCCAAGATCGCCTGATCCACCACAGCCATCGCCCGAACCCCCTTGCGTCAACTCCCGCGACCACCGCCAATCAAGGCAGTAGACGACTACGGGCACCCTGCCCAACACCGTCAATGCTACTCAAATGCCACCAATCGGCAACGCCCGGCGTCCACCGAGTCCGCCAGCGCACCAGCAGCCACACCCGGCGGTGGCTCGTAGGCGGCCTACCTCGCCTCTGTGCGCTCGGGGCCTGGGCGGTTGGCGCTTTCAGAGTCAACCGACGCGACTTGCCGCAACGGGCATAATTCCCCGCAGCAGTTGACGCACCAAGAATGGACAGATCTATGGCTCAGCACTTCCAGGTCAGATACACCGACGACATCGACGGAACCGACCTAGGCGAGGCAGCAAACACTATCGCGTTCGCCTTCGAGGGCAAGGAATACTCCATCGACCTCAGCGACGACAACGCCCAGGCGCTGCGAGAGGCCGTGGCCCCATACATCGAGGCCGGCCACCGCGTGACCGGAAGAAACACCAAGGCCGCAAGAAAAACCTCCGCGAAGACGCCGTCCGCAGAGACCAGAGCTATTCGCGAATGGGCCCAGGCCAACGGCTACGACGTCTCCGACCGCGGACGCATCCCCGCCGACGTCATGCAGGCCTACCACGCCGCCAACTAACCCTTTGGCGCGGCGAACTGGAGAAAAACACGACCCCACCAGGAGCGATGTAACTGGTAGGAGCGGGTGTTCGGGAGTCGGGAGTAGGAGGTCTGATCGCGGCGTCTCGGGCGGCGAATTACTCTGTGGCACTCTCCATACCGGTAACAGGAGTCGTTTCCCGTTACCCGTTCCCCTGTTACCGATTGCCCGGTGATTCTGGAGGACCAAAACTCCCAGTGTTTCCCTGCCGCTGGAAACTGCGCCAACTTGCACAGCAAGTTGACCAGTACAGCCTGCGTGCCGGTCCTCAGAATTCAGGGCCGAATCAGGACTTTACGGCCGGCCTCCGTGAGTCTCACCCATTTGGCCGTCGACGGATTGTGCACGTCGGTGGCGGGGTACTCCAACCATCGCCGACCGCGGGCGATGCGTTCGCGTATACCAGCCTCGCTCGTGTCCAGGACTCGAGCGCACCAGGAGATTCTCCGCTCGCTGGTGTGTGCTTGGAGCGCGATGAGTTCGAGCACGTCGGGAGCAAGTTCGCCCCGCCCTGCGGCTGAGCGAGCGTCGTTACCGAGAACTGGCGGCTGGTCGGGATCGCGGCCGTATATAGGATCCTGCATTGCGCTAGCGCGGATCAACCAGGCGGTGCTGGTCCCAAGGTGTTAGGGACGTGCTTCGGATAGCA
>NZ_JAALEE010000506.1:0-988 GCF_014145265.1 Dietzia sp. CW19
GAGGGTCCTGCGGGCCCAGGGCGGCAGCGCCGCGACCGCGCCCTCGCGGAGCATCGCGTAGGCGGGCTTGTCGGTCCACCCCACGGGCGGCTCGTTCAGCAGGAAGTGCCGGGCGTCGAGCGCGGCCGGGGAGGCCTCGAGCTCGGGCCGGTACTCCTCGAGGGCCGCGTCGAGCTCGGCGACGGTCATCGGGACGCACTTGGCTCCCAGCATGATCCCGGTGCGCGACGCCTGTCGCACGTACTCGTCCCGTCGCTCCGCCGACATCGCGGTGCGCCCGTACAGGCGGTGGCACTCGAGGAAGCTCCAGATCTCGGCGACGTGGACCCACCGCAACAGGTGCGGGTCGCGGGCGTCGTAGGGTCGGCCGCGATAGTCGGTCCCCACCACCGCCCGGTGCATCCCGTTGATAGTCCGGATGAGCTGCGTGGCGTCCGGGACCGTCCCGAAGGTGGTCGTGGCGATGAACTGCGAGGTGCGTTGGAGTCTGCCCCAGGGGTCGCCGCGGTAGTCGCTGTGGTCGGCCACCCCGGCCATGGCCAGCGGGTGCAGCGACTGGAGTAACAGAGCGGTCAGCCCGGCGGCGAACATCGAGGCGTCGCCGTGCACCGAGTAGATCGCGTCCCCGGGTGAGTTCCACCGTTCGCCCTCGGAGTGCCAGATCCGTTGCCGCCGTTCGGCGGCGTCGTCACCGGCGATCCGCGAGCGCACCATGAGGCCGGCGCGGCGACGGGCACCGGTCAGGGCTCGGGACGCGGTCGTCGTCATCACCGGCATGTCGGACACCACCTCGGGGGTCGCTCGTGACCGTCACCCTACCCCCGGCCCACGACCGTCGTGTCGCCCCGCAGCGCTCACCCGGCGCGCGCCGACCGGCGGAGCACCGCCGTGAGAGCCACCACGACCACGAGTGCGCAGGCGCCCATCACGGCGAGCATGGGGAGGGCGGAATGCGGGCCGGAGAGCCCGGTCATCGGCGAGACGAGGG
>NZ_JAALEE010000506.1:1053-12524 GCF_014145265.1 Dietzia sp. CW19
GCAGCGCGGATCCGGACCCCGAGTGCCCCCGGGTCGCCTGCATGGACAGGGCTGCCGCGTTGGGCAGGATCGCCCCGATCGACAGGGTCAGCAGGATGAAGCCCACGGTGACCGGTCCCAGCCCCAGGGTGCCGGCGGGGGACAGGGCGACGACGACGACGAGCACCGCGATCGCCGTGAGCATGCCGACCACCCCGGTGGCGAGGATCCTCTCTGGTGCGAACCTGCCGACCAGGCGTGCCCCGGCCAGGTTCGAGGCGAGGATGCCGAGGGCGTTGACGGTGAACGCCACCGAGTACGCGGTGGGGGAGAGGCCGACCATGTCCTGGTAGATGAACGGGCTCGCGGAGATGTACGCGAAGAGCACACCGAACGTGAACACGAACACCGACACCCGGGCCACGAACGGCCCGGAGGTGGCCACGAAACGCATGTCGCCCAGGGTGGACATGACGCCGCCGGTACGGCGGTCGCCGGGGTGCAACGTCTCGGGGACCGCTGCGACCACGCCGATCGCCGTGACCACCGACAGTCCGGCCAACAGCCAGAACAAGCCCCGCCAGCCGCCGAACGGGACCACGGCACCGCCGACGAGCGGGGCGATCACGGGTGCCACCGACTGGAGGGCCATGAGGGTCGCGAACGCCTTGGCGACACCGGCACCGCGGCCGACGTCCACCACCACGGCCTTGCTCAGGACGATCCCCGCCGCGCCGAAGAACCCCTGGGCGACCCGTCCCAGCACCAGTACCCAGATCGACGGGGCCAGCGCACACACCACGGCCGCGACCGCGGTGCCCACCGAACCCAGGATCAACAGGGTGCGCCTGCCCACACGGTCCGAGAGCGGGCCGATCACGAGCTGCCCGGCGGCCAGCGAGACCATGAACGCGGTCAGGGTGAGCTGGGCGACCGAGGCGGAGACCCCGAACTCCCCGACGATGAGGGGAAGCGCGGGCAGGTAGGTGTCGGTCGCGAACGGCCCGATCGCACCGGCCAGGGCTAGGGGCAGCAGCACGGCGGCGGGTACGGTCCCCGGCAGTGTGGACGGGGGATCCGGCGCCTGGGCGCGGGGGAGGGTGGACTTCACGGGAGGACGATAGCCCCGCCGGAGAGGGCCGCGCGACGCCCCGATAACCCGCTTTCACCCCCGTTCCGATGCCCGACGCGCGGGCGAACCGTGCGGGTGACGGGCGACTGCTGGTCAGTCGGTGCGGACCTCGGCGACCCCGTCGAGATATGTGATGACCCCGCCCTCGAAGGTGGAGATCCATCCCCCGTCGGTGGTGGCCTCGTCCGCGGTGGGAAAACCCAGCTCGCCTGCGGGCCCGCCCGCGTCCAGGTAGGCGGCGAGGATCTCGCCCTGCACCACGAAGGCGCGCCCCGCGGGGGTGAGGACGATCGCCCCGCGTTCGAACTCGGTGATCGAGCCGCCCTCTACATTGGTGGCGGGTCCGGCCGCCCGGCCCAGTTCGCCCGCCTCGCCGCCGAGGTCGTTCCAGCGGTCCGCCACGGGTGCCGGGACCTCGACCGTCGAATCGGCGGGCCCGGGGACGGGGGCCGAGGTCGTCGTGGACATCACCTCCGAGGTGGTCGGTGACACCCCGGTCGCCTCGTCCCGGCCCGATTCGCCGTCCGTCCCACAGGCGGAGAGCCCTGCGGTGGCGGCCGCGGCGACCGTGACTGAGGCGAGGGTACGCGTGATCCTGTTCATGCACGTAGATCCTAGTCGCGGCCAGACCGGCGCCGAACGTCGTTGCCGGATCGCGACACTCCAGGGTGTTCCGCGGGGGCCGCGGTCGGGGGACACTGGATCCGGGCCACGCCCGTCGGGGCGGGAGGAGGGGGCGACATGTCGAGGTTCGTCACGTGTCTGTGGATGGACGGGCAGGCCGAGGAGGCCGCGGAGTTCTACTGCTCGGTCTTCCCGAACTCGCGCGTCATCTCGGTCGACGAGTCCCCGGTCGACACGCCGGGGCCGAAGGCCGGCGAGGTCCTGACAGTGGAGTTCGAGCTCGACGGTCGGGCCTTCCTCGCCCTCAACGGGGGTCCGGGGGTCGAGTACACCGATGCGATCTCGCTGGAGATCCGGTGCGCCGACCAGGACGAGATCGACCACTACTGGGACGGCCTGCTGGCCGGCGGGGGCCGGGAGGTGCAGTGCGGCTGGCTCATCGACCGTTACGGAGTGCGCTGGCAGGTCGCACCGGAGTCGTTGTACGAGCTGTGGCGCTCGGGGGACCAGGCGGCCACCGCACGGGCCTTCACGGTGATGATGGACATGGTCAGACTCGACGTGGCCGCACTGGAGGCCGCTGCCCGGGGAGTCTCGTGACGCCACCCCCCGGGCGGTCACCCATGCAGGTCACATAGCCCGCGCGTGTGTGGCCCCCGCAGGTCACAGGCCCGCACAGGTCACAGACCCGGGCGCTTGCCCACCGTCAGCGTGACCTCGCCGGTGTGGGCGAAGAAGTCCTCGCCCTTGTCGTCGACCACGATGAACGCGGGGAAGTCCTCCACGTCGATCTTCCACACCGCCTCCATGCCGAGTTCCTCGTACTCGATCACCTCGACGTGCTTGATGCAGTCCTGGGCCAGCCGCGCGGCGGGGCCTCCGATCGAGCCGAGGTAGAAGCCGCCGTGGGTGGCGCAGGCATCGGTGACCTGCTTCGAGCGGTTGCCTTTGGCCAGCATGACCATCGAGCCGCCCGCGGCCTGGAACTGCTCGACGTACGAGTCCATGCGGCCGGCGGTGGTGGGGCCGAACGATCCCGACGGCATCCCCTCGGGGGTCTTGGCGGGTCCCGCGTAGTAGACCGGGTGATCCTTGAGGTACTGCGGCATCTCCTCGCCGGCGTCGAGCCGCTCCTTGATCTTGGAGTGGGCGATGTCGCGGGCCACCACCAGGGGACCGGTGAGGGACAGACGGGTCTTGACCGGGTGCTTGCTCAGCTCGGCGAGGATCTCCGCCATGGGCTTGTTGAGGTCGATCCTCACCGCGGCGCCCTTGCCGGTCCCGGACACGCCGTGCGTCGTGGCGTCCAGTTCGGCGTCGGTGGTGGCGGGCAGGAAACGGCCGGGATCGAACTCGAGCTGCTCGAGGAACACGCCCTCCGGGGTGATCTTGGCCTTGGCCTGACGATCGGCGCTGCAGGAGACGGCGATCGCGACGGGGAGTGACGCCCCGTGGCGGGGGAGGCGCACCACGCGGACGTCGTGGCAGAAGTACTTACCGCCGAACTGCGCGCCGATCCCGATCTGCTGGGTCAGCTCGAAGACCTTCTCCTCCAGCTCCACGTCGCGGAATCCGCGGCCCGACATGGCCCCCTCGCGGGGGAGTTCGTCGAGGTAGTGCGCCGAGGCGAGCTTGGCCGTCTTGACCGCGAACTCGGCGGAGGTGCCGCCCACCACGATCGCCAGGTGGTAGGGCGGGCAGGCCGCGGTGCCGATCGAGCGGATCTTCTCCTCGATGAACTGCATCATCCGCTCGGGATTGAGGATCGCCTTGGTCTCCTGGTACAGGAAGGACTTGTTGGCCGAGCCGCCGCCCTTGGCCATGAACAGGAACTTGTAGCTGTTCTCGTGGCCGGGCGTGGTGTCGGCGCCGATCTCGATCTGGGCCGGGAGGTTGTTGCCGGTGTTCTTCTCGTCCCACATGGTGAGGGGGGCGTTCTGCGAGTAGCGCAGGTTGAGGCGGGTGAACGCGTCGTAGACGCCGCGGGCGACCGCCCGCTCGTCGGGCCCGGGGGTGAGCACGTGCTGGCCGCGCTCGCCCTTGACGATCGCGGTGCCGGTGTCCTGGCACATCGGCAGCACCCCGCCGGCGGCGATGTTGGCGTTCTTGAGCAGGTCCAGTGCGACGAACTTGTCGTTGTCGCTGGCCTCGGGGTCGTCGAGGATCTTGGCCACCTGCGCCAGGTGGTCCGGGCGCAGGTAGTGCGAGATGTCGTGCATCGCCGTCTCGGTGAGCAGCCGGATCGCCTCGGGGTCCACGCGGAGGAAGGTCGTGCCGTCCGGGCCCTCCACCGTGGAGACGCCCTCGGTGGTCAGGAGGCGGTACTCGGTGGTGTCCGCACCGACCGGGAGGAGGTCCTCATAGACGAACTCGGGCATCGACGCTCCTGGATCTTCAAGGGGGGTAAAACTTCCGTCCAGGATAATCGTCCGATTGCGCAGGTCAGAATCGGGTGTCCAGCAGGGGGACGAAGCGGTATCCGCCGTGGTCGGTGACCTCCACCTTCCCGCCGGTGCGCCGCACCCGGTGCATCACGTCCCGCCAGGGAGCGACCATCACGCCGTCGTCGTCCAGTTGGTCCACGAGTTCCTGCGGCAGGGCCCGGCCCATCGCCGAGACGAGGATCCGGTCGAAGGGGCCGTACTCCGGCAGGCCCAGCACGCCGGGCCGGGCCTGGTGTACCCGCACCCAGGGCTGGGTGAGGGCCGCGCGTGACCTCTCGACCAGCTCCGGAACAAGCTCGACCGCGTACACGGCGGACCCCGGTCCGCCCAGTTCGCCGAGGATCGCCGATGTCCAGCCGCTGCCGGAGCCGACGTCGAGGACCCGCATCCCGGGGAACGGTTCGAGGAGGGTCATCATGTCCGCCACGGTGGAGGGTTGCGAGTTCGTCTGCCCGTGGCCGATCGGCAGCGGAGCGTCGCGGCGGTGGTCGCCCGCGACCTCAGGGGGGAGGAACCGTCGCCGGTCCTGGGTGCGCATCGCCCTCCGGACCTCCGCGGTGGGCATGCCGGGCCTCCTTCGCGACGGGATTCCGATGGCGTGATCGTACTCGCGCCGGGGTCCCGTGGCCACGGGAGCGGGCCGGTCGGCGCGAGGTCCCCACCACCCGCTTCTGAGGGAAGGCACACCTTGGTTTTGCCCCTGCGCACACGGCGTGGTTAAGGTGAGCCTAACCTACTGACTTAAGCCCCTGGAGACACTGTGAACCGATTCCCCACGATCGTCGCCGCGGCAGCCGCCCTCGCCCTGACCGGCGGCGCGCTCACTGCCTGCGGAAGCTCCGACGCGCAGTCCACCGGCACCGACGGTGAGGGGCCCGCGCGGGTCGTCCTCACCAGCCACGCCGCTGCCGACACGCTCGACGAGCTGGATCTCGAGGACCGGGTGGTGGGCCTGACCAAGACCGGGGTGTTCCCGGACGCGCTCGACACCTATGCGAGCGATGAGTACACGGACGTCGGCAGCCTCAAGGAGCCGAAGATGGACGTCATCGCCGAGCTCGGCCCCGATCTCATCCTGTTCGGTGCGCGCACGGAGGCGATGGAGCCCGAGTTCGCCAAGATCTCGGACCAGGTGATCGCCGGTGATCCCGACACCTCCGACACGGTCGCGTCCAACCGCGCCAAGGTGGAGGAGATCGCCGCCCTGTTCGGTGCCGAGGACAAGGCGGCGGAGCAGCTCGCCGAGATCGACGAGAGGGTCGCCGAGACGCGTGCCAAGGCCGAGGACGCCGGAACGGCACTGGTGCTCATGACCTCGGGCGGCAAGGTCACGGCCTACGGCCCCGGGACCCGGTTCGACATCATCTTCAACGAACTCGGAATGGAGTCGGCCGGTGACGTCGCCGCCGAGGGCAGGCACGGCGCACCGCTCAGCTGGGAGCAGATCGCCGAGCTCAACCCCGATCACGTCTTCGTGATCGATCGGGACGCCGCGATCGGTGCCGAGGGTGAGGCGGCCACAGCGCTGCTGGACAACCCCCTGTTCAACCGGACCTCCGCCGCGACCAACGGCAACGTCCACATGCTCGACGGGCAGAACTGGTACCTCATCGGCGGCGGGCTCGGCGTCCTGGACGCCATGATCGGCGAGATCGACTCGGCAGTCTCCTGACCGCGGGGAGCACCCGGTCGTGACCACCACCCTGTCGGAGAACCGGCCACGGCACCAGGCGCCCTGGCCGGTTCTCGGCGTGGCCGCACTACTGGTGGCACTGGTCGCGAGCGTGTTCGTCGGCGCGGCCGACATCACGGTCCGGGACGTCCTCACCGGTGGCCTCACCGAGGCGCATCGCGTCTACCTCCTCGAGGCACGCCTGCCCCGGACCGCGGCGGCAGCGCTCGCCGGGGCGTCCCTGGCGGTCGCCGGACTGCTCATGCAGCTGCTCACCCGCAACCGCTTCGTGGAGCCCTCCACCGCCGGGACGGTCGAGTCCGCCGGATTGGGCCTGGTCGTGGTGGCGATCCTCGCCCCGGGCGCCCCGATCGTGGTGAAGATGCTCGTGGCGATGGTGTTCGCCCTCGCCGGCACCGCGCTGTTCCTCGCGTGCATCCGTCGCGTCGCCGTCTCCGACTCCTTCATCGTGCCGCTCATCGGCATCATGCTGGGCTCCGTCGTGGGTGCGGTCGCGGCGTTCCTGGCACTGTCCCGGGATCTCCTCCAGATGCTCAACGCCTGGATGCTCGCCGACTTCTCCGCGGTCCTCGCCGGGCGGTACGAACTGCTCTGGCTGGTGGCCGTCCTCGGGGTGATCGCCTACATCACGGCGGACAGGTTCACCGTGGCCGGGCTGGGGGAGGACGTCGCCACGGGCCTCGGTGTGGATCACCGCACGGTCGTCGCCCTGGGAATGTCCATCGTGGCGGCCGTCGCCGCCGTCGTCGTCGTCACCGTGGGCGCCCTCCCGCTGCTCGGACTCGTGGTCCCCAACGTCGTCTCCAGACTCGTCGGCGACGACGCGCGCCGCGGCCTGCCGCTCGTGGCGCTCCTCGGCGCGGTCACCGTCCTCGTCTGCGACATGGTCGGACGGTCGCTCCCGGGCATCCTCGCCGGTGGCTCGACCGGTGCGGGTGAGATCCCCGTGGGGACGCTGGTGGGGATCATCGGCGGGGCCGTATTCCTGGCGATGATGCTGCGGGCGGTGCGCAATGGTTGAGACCCCTACCGCGGAGCGCCTGCCGCAGCAGCTCCGGCGTGGGCGGACACGGACCGAGTCCGACCGACGACGCCGGTGGCTGGTCACCCTGGTCTGCGCCGCCGTCGCGGTCGGGGCGCTGGCCGCACTCGTCCTGACCGGCCTCCCGGAGACCGTGGGCTCCAGGGCCTGGCACTACTCGCTGGACCGGTTGTCCCGCCATGCCGTGGCGATCGTCCTGGTGGCCGTGGCCGTGGGCGTGTCGACGGTGTTGTTCCAGACCGTCACCGGGAACCGGATCCTCACCCCGGCACTCATGGGCTTCGACTCGCTGTACCTGCTCGTCCAGACGATGCTCGTGTTCTTCGTGGTCCCGCGTCCCGAGGCCCTCGCCGGCGGCCTCATCAGCGGCGGCCTCTCCGGATTCCTGGGGCAGACGGCGATCATGGTCGTGGCCTCGACCGCGCTCTACCTCTGGCTGCTCGGTGGGCGGAGGACCGACATCCACCTGCTGTTGCTGGTCGGCGTGGTGTTCGGGGTGTTCTTCCGCTCGATCTCCTCGTTCTTCCAACGCCTGCTCGACCCGGCCGCCTACCTGCGGGTCCAGGACGCCATGTTCGCCAGCTTCCGGGGTGTGCAGCCGGACGTCCTGGTCGCGTGCGGACTCATCGTCGCCGCCTGCCTGGGTGTGGTCGTGCTGCTCGGCCGCAGGCTGGATGTGATGCTCCTCGGCCGTGACCCGGCGGTCGCCCTGGGCGTGAACCACCGCCGGGTGACGATCGTCGTGCTGGTGGTGGTCTCGTTCCTCGTCTCCGCGTCGACGGCGCTGATCGGCCCGGTGATGTTCTTCGGGCTCATCGTCGCCAACGCCGCCTACGCGCTCCTCGGGACCACCCTCCACCGCTTCACGCTGCCCGTCGCCTCGCTGCTCGGCGTGGTCGCGCTGGCCGGTGGGGAGTTGGTGCTCGGCGCCCTGGGCGTCGAGTCCGCGTTGAGCATCGTCATCGAGTTCGTCGGCGGCCTGCTGTTCCTGTTCCTGCTCCTGACCAACCGCGCACGCTGACGAAAGAAGCAGATCATGTCCCTCCTCCCGTTCCGTCGCCGCGGTGACCGGACCAGCGCGACCCCGTGGCCGGCCGAGCGCCCGACCGGGGACGGTATCGAGGCGAACTCGGTGTGCGCGTCATACGGCGACACACAGGTCCTCCGCGACGTCACCGCGTGCTTCGCCCAGGGCGGCGTCACCTCGTTGATCGGACCCAACGGCGCCGGCAAGTCCACGTTGCTGGGGGTCATGAGCCGACTCCAGGGAGCCGACTCCGGACACGTCCTGGTCGACGGGGTCGATGTGTCCGTGAACGGTGGCCGCGAGCTCGCGCGACGCCTCGCGGTGCTGCGTCAGGAGAACGCCGTCTCCATCCGCCTGACGGTCCGCGAACTCGTGGCCTTCGGCAGGTTCCCGCACAACGGTGGCCGACCCACCCCCGGGGACGACGAGCACGTCGGGTACGCCCTGGCGGCGATGGAGCTGGAGGGCCTGGCCGACCGGTACCTCGACGAGCTCTCCGGCGGCCAGCGCCAACGCGCCCACATCGCCATGGTTCTCGCGCAGGACACGGACTACGTCCTGCTCGACGAACCGCTCAACAACCTCGACCTGCGTCACGCCACCTCGATCATGCGGTTGCTGCGCCGGACCGCCGCGGAGCGGGACAAGACCGTCGTCCTGGTGATCCACGACATCAACATCGCCGCCGCCTACTCGGACCGGATCATCGCCATGAAGGACGGCTCGATCGTCGCCGACGGCACGCCGGCGCAGATCATGCGGACCGACGTCCTGCGGTTGGTGTACGACATGGAGATGCAGGTCGCCGAGGTCGCGGGGCGATACGTGGCGCTGTACTTCGACGGCGAGGACGAGCCGGAGGGCATCGGCGCGGTCCTGTCCACCGCCTGACCGGCTCTCCCGGGGTGGCCCACGGCGCTAGTGTCGGGGGCATGCGTTTCGGACTCTTCCTGCCCCAGGGCTGGCGGCTCGACCTGGTCGACGTGCCCCCCGCCCGCCACTGGCCGGTCATCACCGACCTCGCCACCCGTGCCGACGCGGGCCCGTGGGAGTCGGTGTGGGTGTACGACCACATGCACACCGCACCGCTCACCACCGGAGAGGCCACCCACGAGGCCTGGACCCTGATGTCCGCCCTCGGCGCGGTGACCTCCCGGGTGCGGCTGGGTCAGATGTGTACCTGTCTCGGGTACCGCAACCCCGCGCTCCTGGCGAAGATGGCGTCGACCGTGGACCACATCTCCGGCGGACGCGTCGAGATGGGGATCGGGGCCGGCTGGTACGAGCACGAGTGGCGGGCCTACGGCTACGGGTTCCCCTCCGCCGGTGAGCGGATCGCCATGCTCGACGAGGGCGTGCGGATCATGACCGAGGCCTGGGCCGACGGCATCGTCTCGCTCGAGGGAGACCACTTCCGGGTCGACGGTGCGATCGTGCGACCCCGGCCACTGCAGGAGGGTGGCATCCCGATGTGGATCGCCGGCGGCGGCGAACGCAAGACCCTCCGGATCGCCGCCCGCCACGCCGACTACACGAACTTCGACGGCAGCCCCGAGGGGTTCGCCCACAAGTCGGAGGTCCTGTTCGCACACTGCGCGGACGTGGGCCGGGACCCGTCCGAGATCACGCGCACCGCCAACTACAACGTGGCCGTGGGGGAAACGGAGAAGGACGTCGCCGACAGGCTGGCGTTCCTCCGTGACCGGATGGCCCGCCACGTGGGCGCGGACGAGGCGGACCGGCAGCTCGGCGCGTACCGCGGGCTGCCCGCGGTGGGCACGCCCGGGCAGATCGTGGACAAGCTCCGCGAACTCGAGGGTCTGGGGATGACCTACGGGGTGTTCTACTTCCCCGAGATCGCCACCGACACCTCGGGGCTCGAGTTGTTCGAACGCGAGGTCATCCCGGCCCTGGCATGACCCGCCCGCCGGGCGGACGTCCCCACCATCCCCGACCACCGGAGTGCGACCGTGATCAAGGACATCCACTATGAAGAGCTGCCCGCCGAGGCGGTGCTCGATCACGTCACCCCGGGGATGCACATCATCTCGCCGATCCAGAACGCGGCGCCCCCGGCGTTGCTGCGCGCTCTCGACGCGGGGGCCGAGGGGTTCTCCGGCGTCACCATCCACCACATGGACCCCTGGGAATCGCTGCCCTTCATGGAGGGTGCGTACCCGGGCAGGCTCCGGCACGTGGACTACTTCCTCGGTCCCGGTTCGCGGAAGAACTTCCACGAGGGCACGTGCGATCTCGTTCCGGTCGACTTCGCGCAGGTGCCGGCGACCCTGCGTGAGTTCAGCCCGCCCGGCCTCGCCGTGACCACGGTCTCCGAGATCGACGAGCACGGGTTCTTCTCGATGGGCACCAACGCCGACTACGTGGCGTCCTTCATCGGACAGGTGCCGTTCTTCGTCGAGGTCAACGCCAACATGCCCCGGACCTTCGGGCGCAACCACATCCACATCTCCCAGGTCGTGGGCGTGACGCGGAACGACGCCCCGATGATCTCGATCGAGCCGCCCGTGCCCGGCGAGATCGAGCACGCGATCGCCGACCTTATCGCCGAGCGGGTGCCGGACGGGGCCTGTCTGCAACTGGGGGTCGGCAAGCTCCCCAACGCGGTGCTGTCGCGGCTCACCGGGCACGAGAACCTGGGGATCCACACCGAGGCGCTGTCGGACGGCGTGATGGACCTCGTGGACGCCGGCGTCATCGACGGATCACGGAAGACCGGCCGGCCGTTCAAGCACGTCACCACCTTCGCGGTGGGGTCGCAGAAGCTCATGGACTGGCTGCACAACAACCCGTCGGTCGCCATGCTCCCGGTGGACATCGTCAACGACCCGCGCGTGATCGGTCAGGAGCACAATCTCCATTCGGTCAACGCCACGAGCGAGGTCGACCTCTACGGGCAGGCGGCATCGGAGACGATCGGTGGACGGTACTGGTCCGGAGCCGGTGGTCAGGCGGACTTCGGCAGGGGCTGCAGGTTCTCACCCGGTGGCCACGGGTTCATCGTCACCCCGTCCCAGACCTCCGGCGGTATCAGCCGGATCACGCTCTCGTTGACGCCCGGGAGCCCGGTGACCACCCACAAGAACATCATCGAGAACGTCGTGACCGAGTACGGGATCGCCACGCTCAGGGGTCGGTCGGTGTCCGACCGCGCCGCCGCACTGATCGCGATCGCCCACCCGGACCACCGCGAGCGGCTGAGTCGGGAGGCCCGCGACGCCGGGCTGTTGCCGCGGACCGTGCACTAGGGCCGGATCACCGACGGCCCACCGGCGCCACGTGCGCGGCGCCACGTTCGCGGCGTCCACGTGGGTCGACCGGTGGCAGGGGGCCCGGAGGGGGGTTACGTTTCCGGTGGAATGTGACCCCTGACATCGGAGGAAATCATGGACCCCATCATCTGGATCGTCATCGGGGTGGTCGCAGTGGTCGTGGTCATCGCGTTGATCGCGTTGGCCGCGAGGAACAGCAACAGGAAGAAGCTCGGCGAGGCGGCCGAACTGCGTAAGGAC
>NZ_JAALEE010000507.1:0-2053 GCF_014145265.1 Dietzia sp. CW19
TTCGCCGGGACCGACCGCCAGGTACGCGGCCTGCTCCTCGACGTCCTGCGCGACGGGGACGGCACCGCCGACCGGGACCGTCTGGCCGCGGTGTGGCCCGACCCGGTCCAGCGCGGCCGCGCACTCGACTCGCTCGTGGCCGACGGGTTGATGGTGCGGACCGGGGACGTGTACTCGTTGCCGGGTTGACCGGCCGGGACCGCGGCACCAAAGCGTAGGCTCACCTACATGGCCGTCGTCAAGATCAATGCCCTGTCCGTGCCGCCCCAGGCCGGTGCCGAGCTCGAGCGTCGCTTCGCCGAGCGCGCCCACACCGTGGAGAACTCCCCCGGTTTCCTCGGCTTTCAGCTGCTGCGCCCCACCGCCGGAGAGGAGCGCTACTTCGTGGTGACCACCTGGCAGGACGAGGCGTCCTTCGCCGCATGGCGCGACGGCGACGCCCGGACCGCCCACGCCGGTCAGCACGGCAAGCCCGTCGCCGAGGGGGCCACCCTCCTCGAGTTCGACGTCGTGATGGACGTCAAGCCCTCCGCCTGACCGGGCCCTCCACCGCCGCCGCGCCTTCATGGACCGGATCTCGGAACAGCCGTTCGCCGTCGCCTTCGGCGCGCTGTTCGTCATCGTGATGCTGCGGGCCAACGCCACCTACTGGCTAGGCCGGGGAGCGCTGAACGGAGGGAGACTGAGCCGGAAGGCCGCCCGCCACCTGGACGGGCGGCACATGCAGCGGGCCCAGCGGCTGTCCGCGCGCTACGGGGTGATCGCGGTTCCGCTGTCCTTCCTCACCGTGGGCGTGCAGACGGCGATCAACTTCACCGCCGGGTTCACGCGCATGCCGCTGACCCGGTACCTGCCGGCGGTCACCGTGGGTGGGCTCATGTGGGCGACGCTCTACTCCACCGTCGGGATGGTCGGCTGGGCCGCGATCGCCACACTCTGGTCCGGGATCACCTCGTAGCCCGGCCGGGCCCGGTCCGCTAGCTCCCGGGCAGCGGCCCGACCACCGGCCCGAGCACGTCCTGGAACCTGTCGTCGACCAGTGCGTCCACGTCGACGGCGGCGATCTGCCCGTCCTCGGTGAAGACGTCGGCGAGTTCCTGCTCGCCGGGCACCGTGTCCGCCAGCGCCACCGGTCGGCGGGTGCTGCGACTCTGCGAGAGTTCGGCGGCCTCGGGGGTCAGCCCCACCGCCTCACCGTAGAACGCGGCCCACCGCGCCGGGTTCTCCGCGCTCCAGGTCCCCGCCTCGGCCAGCCGGACCAGGAGGTCCGCGATCGCCGTCTGGCGGCGCGCGTCCGCGAGGGCGTCGTGGGAGGCGAGCCCGAACCAGAATCCGTTGGACGCCTCCGCCGCGGTCGCGATGGTCCGGGCGTCGGTGGTGGTCTGCGTGATGGCCGTGTACGGATCCCAGATGGCCCAGGCGTCGGCGTCGCCGCGGGAGAACGCGGACCCCGCCTCGGCCGGCTGGAGGAAGACCAGGTCGACGGACTCCGGCGAGACCCCGGCCCTGCGGAGCTGGAGAAGCAGATGCCCGTGGGCGGAGGTCCCCTTGGCCACCAGCACCTTCCGACCCGCCAGATCGGCCACGGTCCGCACGGACGAGCCCCCGGGGACGAGGATCCGGTCCCCCTCCCCGCCGTTGGCGTAGGCGGAGACGATCGACGCCCGCGCCCCGGCGGCCGCGCCGAACACGGGCGGGGTGTTACCGGTGACGGCCACGTCGATCTGACCGGCGTTGAGCGCCTCCACCTGCGGCGGCCCGGAGGTGAACGTGGAGAACTCGACCTCGTACGGCAGGTCGTCGAGCTGTCCCGCCGCGGTGAGCAGGGCCTGGGTGCCGCCCTTCTGGTCGCCCACCCGGAGGACGAGGTCGGACAGGCCCGCGAGGTCGACCCGGTCGGGGACGGGTGCCGCGGCCTCGGAGTCGCGGGTGGCGCACCCGGCGCCGACGAGCAGCACGATCAACGCCAGCGCGAGCAGCGCGACACCGATCGCGGGTCGTCGGTGGATCGGGGAGAGTGTGGTGGTCATATCGAGTAGTCCTCGTCTGTGTG
>NZ_JAALEE010000507.1:2268-3637 GCF_014145265.1 Dietzia sp. CW19
ACCAGCAGGACCCCGAGACCGTGGTGCGCCCACAGCCGCAGCAGGAGGCGGTGCATGGTGCGCCGGGTGAGGGCGTCGAGCGCGCCGAAGGGCTCGTCGAGCAGCAACAGCGACGGCTCGGCGACGAGCGCCCGGGCGAGCGAGGTCCGCTGCGCCTGCCCGCCGGAGAGTTCCCCCGGGTAGGCGCCCTCGCGGCCCCCGAGCCCCACCTCGGCGAGGATCCCGGTGACCCGGTCGGTCTTTTCCCCCCGTCCGACGTCGACCCGGTTGAGGCCGTGCCTGACGTTCTCGGCGACGGTGCGCCAGGGCAGCAGCCGGGAGTCCTGGAACACGACGGCCGGGGGGCCCTCGATGTGGACGCTCCCTCCGTCGAGCTCCCGGTCCAGTCCGGCGAGGATCCGCAGCGCGGTGGATTTGCCGCTACCGCTCCGACCGAGCAGGGCGACGATGTCGCCGCGGGGGATCGTCAGGTCGAGATCGCGGAGAACGACGGTGTCGCCGAAGCTGCGGGTGACATCTCGCAGCGCGCCCGCGGGGGCGAGGGTGGTGGTCATGACTGTGGCTCCTGGGTGGTGGTCGGTGGTCACCGGTAGTGGCGCAGCGCACGGGCCTCGGCGACGCGGACCACCGCGTCCGTGAGGATGCCGAGCAGCGCGTACACGACCAGGCCGACGATGATCACGTCGATCCGGAAGTAGTCGCGGGCGTTCATGATGAGGTAGCCGATGCCGTTGGTGGCGTTGAGCTGCTCGGCCACGATGAGCGTCAACCAGGCGATCGCGAGCGACTGCCGCACGCCGACCAGGACCTGGGGCGCGATCGACGGGAGGATCACCTCGGTGAGCCGCTGGCGTCGGCTGAATCCGAAGACCGTCGCCATGTCCTGCAGCCTGGGATCCACCTGCCGCAGGCCCGAGGCCGTGTTGAGGTAGATCGGGAAGACCACACCGAGTGCGATGAGCAGCACCTTCGGGGTCTCACCGATGCCGAACCACAGGATGAACAGCGGTATCAGCCCGAGGTGCGGCAACGCGCGGAGCATCTGGAGCGGGGGGTCGACGAGGGCGTCCGCGATCCGCGAGGTTCCGACGATCACCCCCAGGACGAGTCCGGCCACGGCCCCCAGGACGAACCCCTGGACCACGCGGACGCTCGAGACGGCCAGCGCGTCGGCGAGCTCACCTGAGGCGATGAGCTCCAGTGCGGAGGAGGCGATGAGCTGCGGGGCGGGAAGGATCCGCTCCGGCAGGATGCCGGTGGCTCCGGCGATCTGCCAGATGAGGATCAGTACGACGGGGCTGAGCCAGCGCAGCCAGGTGGTCCGGCGGCGGGGCCGGCGGCGGCCGACAGTGCCGCGCCCGGGAGCCGG
>NZ_JAALEE010000508.1:0-2148 GCF_014145265.1 Dietzia sp. CW19
GCCGCGGGCGCCCGGCGGGTGGTGGTGGTCCGCGCGATCACCGACGCGGACGACCCCACGGCCGCCGCGCGCGAACTCCGCGCGGAACTGGACTGAACCGTCGCCGACACGCGGGCCGGCGGGTCCCCGGTCAGTCGGTGAGCTCCTTGGTCAGCGTCCTGCGCAACACCTGCCGGGGCTTGGCGTCGAGGTCATCCCCACCTCGTCGTCGTCGCCCCCTCCGACCCCAGGAGTCCGGCGCCAGACCGGGTAGGAGCGTGAGGACCCTCCCCAGGCCCCCGGCCGGCCACTCGACGTGGGCGTGTTCGACCTTGACGGTGGCGCGGCGGCCGCGCATCACCAGGGTCATGACCCCGTTGTGGAACCAGATCCCGTCGGTGACCTCCCACCTGACCCGTGGCTCCCGCACGCCCACGGCCTCGGCGAGCCGGCGGTTCAGCGCGGGCGCGGGAGACCGCACCGAGATCCGGTTGACCATCCGGATCGACTTCTGTAGAGGATTGCGGAACGGGGACATGACCAGCTGGTGCACCCGAGTCGGCGACCCGGCCACCCGCGGCGCGGTGAGCTCGACCTCCTCGAGGTAGGAGCAGTGGACGTCGCCGCCCAGCATGAGGATCGAGGCGGGCGCGCGCCCGTGATCCCCGGCCGCCACCTCGGTGAGCAACCCGATCAGGTCGTCGAAACTGTTGCGGAAGGCCGCCCAGTGCTCGAGGTCCACCGTCAGCCGCACCCATTCGCCGATCCGGGCGCTCAGCGGCTTGTCCGGCCGGTCGCGGCTCACCGCCTCGTTCCACCCCTCGAGATGATGCAGCGCCGGCAGCATGAACGCGGGCAGGGACGACGCGATCACCAGGTGGTCGACCTCGGCCCCGAGGCAGGCCTTCCGCGCCCACTCCCACTCCTGCGGGTCCATCACGCGCCGGTCGGCGGGGTCCAGCCGGCGGGAGGCCCGCACGTCGAGCATCACCACCCGCACCCGCCCGAAGTCGCGACTGAAGCTCCACCGTGCGGTGCCCCGGTCGGCGTCGGCGGACAGGGCGAACTCGTCGAGGATCCGTTCGCGTTCGGCATCGGACCGGGCACCCCGGACCGCCCGGTACACCTCGTCCTGCTCAAGCTCCCGCGGCGCGAGATTGCCCAGGTGCTGGTAGACGAAGTAACTGGCGAACGCCCCCCTCACGCGGTCGCGCCACCACGGCTGGGCCGTCATCTCGCGGCGCCAGGCGTGGGAGGAGTTCCAGTCGTCGCGCAGGTCGTGGTCGTCGAGGATCATGCAGCTGGGCACGGTGGACAGCAGCCAGCGCACGTCCGGGTCGCGCCACGACTCGTGGTACAGCCAGGAGTACTCCTCGAAGTCGCAGATCTCCCCGGACACGTCCCGGTCCCCACCGTCACCGGCGGAGTCGCGCACCGACCGGGGCCCCTCCCCGGCCCGACGGCGCGCCGCCAGCCGCTCGGTGATCTCCCGGCTGGGGATGTCGGCGTACACCTGGTCGCCGAGCAACAGCATGGCGTCGGGCCAGTCGTCGTGCGCCGTGTGGGCCATCTGATGCGCGAGCGCCACCAGGGCGTCGGCCCCGATCCGGCGCAGCGCCACCGGGGTCTGGCTCTCCCCGCGGCGACAGGACCCGAAGGACAGGCGGACCGTGTCGTCGGCGCGCGGGGTGCGGATGACGCTGGGGCGGTCCGGCTCCAGTGGCCAGGCGGGTACACCGTCGAGCGCCACCTCGTAGGGCGTCTCCACGCCCGGCTCGAGATCACGAAGGTGCAGCACCGCGAAGTGGTGCCCGTGGACACCCCACGACTGTTCGGAGGCCTCGCCGTCGCCGGCGCGGATCGTCACCGTGCACGGCGCGGACACCTCGACCCACACCGTCGCGTCCGTGCTGTCGACGTACCGGAGCATGGGGCCGACCATGATCTCGGGCGGCGTGGGGGGCTGACTCATTGCACCAGTGTGCACGCGGGCCGGGGGTGCCGGGCGCGATGGGTGCGGCAGGGGTCGTCAGGGGTCGTCAGGGCCATCAGGGATCGCCGGAGCTAGCCGAGAAGGGCGCGGGGTCCGACGGCGACGACGTCCTCAGGCAGTCTGGCCCGCAGTCCCCGGTCGGCCGTCACCACCACCACCCGGCGGGACCCGCCCGC
>NZ_JAALEE010000509.1:0-1600 GCF_014145265.1 Dietzia sp. CW19
CCCTGCCGGCCGGCCCCTACCGCGATCTCGTCGCCGGCAACCCGCTCCCGGTGCCCGCCCTCGTCGGGGTGCGGGCGGGCATGCAGTCCGAGACCACCTCGTGCGTCTACACCAGCGGGCTCGGGCGCTTCGGCCGCCCGGACATGGAACGGCTCGACGTCGCCGGGCCCCCGGGCGCCCTCTACGGGCAGATGTGCGACCTGGTCGCGTACACGCTGGGCTCGGGCACCGTGTTCCAGCCCGGCCAGGCCCTCGAGGTGGGCGGGCCGCAGCCCCTGCTCACCAGCGTCGAGACCTCCCCGTTCACCGGGCAGCAGGTCCTGCGTCTCACGCCCGGCTGAGCACGGACCCGGCGTCAGGGTCGCCGGTTGGTGGTCCGCTCCACCACCAACCGCGTGGTGGCCGCCAACTGGAACGGCCGGACGACGGGCTCGATGCGACTGGTGAGCCGTTCCTTCTTGAGCCTGGCGATCACGCTGCGGACCAGCTCGGGCAGGGGAGTGCCCGAATGGTCGACCAGCGGGTAGATGCGGACCTCCGGGGCGACCCTCGCCATCTCGACGATCGCGTCGACATGGTCGGCCGTGCTCATCCTGTCCGCATAGGTGAACAGAAGGTGGGAGCACAGGACGAGGTCGGCCGAGTCGGAGGCCAGGGGTAGATCCGGGAGAGCGCCGGCGACGTACCTCCCGGGCGCGACCTCGAGGTCGGCGAGCATCGACTCCGCCGCGGTCCGGCGGACGGATTCGTGACCGACCACGCCGCCCCGGACGTCCCAGTCGTAGTCGAGGTCCCGGGAGTGGAAGTGGGCCAGGGATCGATCCAGGTCCGCCAGGACCCGTTCCCGCAGGTCGCCGCCACCGAGCGCGTACTGCGGATCCACCGCGATCGCGTCCCCGCCCGCCGCGCAGATCTCCGCCACCGCGCTGGCCGCCCCGCCCGGGCAGTCGACGATCCGCCCACCCAGGTCCGCGTCGTCGAGGCTGAACATGTCGGTGTACTCCGCCAGCGAGCGCGCGCTCACCAGGACGTCCGATTCCGACAGCGGTAGGTGGATGGTTCGGGGACTTGCGGTCACCTGGACGTTCTCCTCGATCAGGTCGGGATGGGCCGGTCTCGGCCGTGGTCCTCGCTGGGCCGAACCGTGGTCCGGTGTGGACCGTGCTCCCGACTGATGATCGGCCCACCCGTTCCCGGTGGGTCCGTGACGCGCGTCCTACGCCGAGGCGGGGTGGGCGAGGTGAGCGGCGCGGATCCACCGGGGTTCGCATCGCCAACACATGAGCACGTCGTTCTGCACGGCGTCACGGTAACAGCGCCCTCCGACACCGGCCACCGATTCGACACCGGTGCACCGAACCCTGACGTCCGGCCCGGAAGTGACGTGCCCCACCACTAGAACGGACACACGTTATAGTTTTGTCCACCGCGGCATGCGCGCAGAGTCGTTCCGCCAGCACCGATACTGGAGTACACGTGGGATCACCGTCACCGGACCGGGCCGCCACCCGCGGCCTGTCCCCTCTCGCCGGGGCGCTCGCGCTCGGACTGGTCGTGGCCCTGGCTCCGGCTCTCGCGACCGGCGCGGCCCCGGAGGCCG
>NZ_JAALEE010000050.1:0-2721 GCF_014145265.1 Dietzia sp. CW19
GGCACCCGGGAGTCCGGGTGCCGCCGTCGGAGGAGTACCCGCGAGCGCGGGTACCAGGGGCGGATCAGGCCTGGCCGACCTCGAAACGGAGGAAGGCCGTCACCGTGGCGCCGGCCTCGGTGAGGAGCGCGCCGACGGTCTTCTTGCTGTCGGTGACGGACGGCTGGTCCAGGAGGACGACGTCCTTGTAGAAACCATTGAGACGACCCTCGACGATCTTGACGAGCGCCTGCTCGGGCTTGCCCTCCTCGCGGGCGGTGGCCTCGGCGATCTCGCGCTCCTTGGCCACGACGTCGGCGGGCACCTCGTCGCGCGAGACGTACTGCGCCTTGAGCGCGGCGATCTGCATGGCGGCCGAACGGGCGGCGGCCTCGGCGGACTCGCCCTCGCCCTGGTAGGCCACCATGACGCCAACCGCCGGCGGGAGGTCCGAGGAACGCTTGTGGAGGTAGACGGCGACGGGGCCGTCGAGCTTTCCCACGCGACGCAGGACCAGCTTCTCGCCCGACTTGGCGGAGAACGAGACCACCGCGTCGGCGACCGTCGACCCGTCGAGCTCGGCTTCGTTGAGCGCGTCGAGGTCGGAGATGCCCTGGGACGCGGCGACGTCGACGATCTTGTCGGCAAGCGCGATGAACTCGGCGCTCTTCGCCACGAAGTCGGTCTCGGAGTTGAGTTCGATCATGACGCCGTCCTTGACGGCGACCAGTCCCTCGGCGGTGGTGCGCTCGGCGCGCTTGCCCACGTCCTTGGCGCCCTTGATGCGCAGGACCTCGACGGCCTTGTCGAAGTCGCCGTCGGTCTCCTCGAGTGCCTTCTTGCAGTCCATCATCCCGGAGCCGGTGAGCTCACGCAGACGCTTG
Source organism: Dietzia sp. CW19 (assembly GCF_014145265.1). Lineage (NCBI taxonomy): Bacteria > Bacillati > Actinomycetota > Actinomycetes > Mycobacteriales > Dietziaceae > Dietzia > Dietzia sp. CW19. The sequence goes on from NZ_JAALEE010000050.1 coordinate 864, forward strand.
ACGTCGGCAGCGGTGTAGTTCGCCATGGTGGGGCGACCCTCCTAAAAAGAGTTCGTGATGTGTCGGAAGTTGTTGACGTCGGCCGGCGGGCGCGATCGACTCCACCCTAGACGCCTCGGCGCCGGGGGACCCTCGCCCACCTTCACCGACACGTCGGGCCCGGCCCCCGGGAGATCCCGCGTGGGGATCGTGGGCGGCCGGGCCCGACGTGCTCGAGCTGGTGGAGAGATCAGGCCTCGGGGGCCGGCGCCTCGGCGGCCGCGGCCTCGATCTCCTCGGCCTCGACCGCAGGGGCTTCGGTCACGGGGGACTCGGTGCCCGTGATCTCCGAGGCGGGGGCCTCGGCGGCCGTCTCGCCCTCGGGTGCCGCGGTCTCACCGGTCACCTGGTCGAGCTGCTCGGCCTCCCACTCGGCGAGCGGCTCGGCCTCGTCGCCGGTGGCCTTGCCGGCCTGCGAGCGGGCCTTGAGGCCCTCGGCGACGGCAGAGGCGATGACCCGGGTCAGGACGCTGACCGAGCGGATCGCGTCGTCGTTGGCCGGGATCGGGTAGTCCACGAGGTCGGGATCACAGTTCGTGTCGAGCAGGGCCACGACCGGGATGTTGAGCTTGCGTGCCTCGCCGACGGCGATGTGCTCCTTGTTGGTGTCGACGATCCACACGACGGACGGCACCTTGGTCATGTCCCGCATACCACCGAGCGTGCGCGCCAGCTTGGTCATCTCACGCGTGAGCATGAGAATCTCCTTCTTGGTGCGCCCCTCGAACCCACCCGACTGCTCCATTGCCTCGAGCTCCTTGAGGCGGATGAGGCGCTGGTGCACGGTCTGGAAGTTGGTGAGCATGCCACCCAGCCACCGCTGGTTGACGTAGGGCATCCCGACCTTGGCGGCCTCTTCGGCGATGGCCTCCTGGGCCTGCTTCTTGGTGCCGACGAACAGGACCGTGCCACCGTGGGCGACGGTCTCCTTTACGAACTCGTACGCCTGGTCGATGTACGTGAGCGTCTGCTGGAGGTCGATGATGTAGATGCCGTTGCGGTCGGTGAAGATGAACCGCCGCATCTTCGGGTTCCAGCGACGGGTCTGATGACCGAAGTGTGCGCCCGCGTCGAGCAGCTGCTTCATGGAGATGACTGCCATGGAAGTGTTGAGGGGCTCGTCCGGCTTCAAAGCAGCCGGACCGCGAGGCCCTCGTCCTCGCTTTCTGGTGTGTATCGGGTTACGCCCGAGAAACCGGGTGGTCTCGGGCCCTGGTGTCCGCACCGGACCGAACCCCCGACGAGCAGGGGCACCTACGGGTCCGGTGTCCGGTGAAGCCGGGGCTGTTCGGCCCCGGGTCCGGATGCTCCTCCCGTGGGAGGCGCAGGACACGCGAAGTCAATCGACGTCAGTCGACCGCATCGGCAATCATAACCCGCCCGCGCCCGCACTCCAACACGCGATCGATAGCCGTCCCGCCCCTGTGGAGAGTCGCCGACCTCCTCCACAGTGGCGCCCCTCGATCGGATTCCCCACCGCATCACCGGGTGTACTCGACCCATGAGCGCCCCGACTCCGACCACCGCGTCGCCACGTCGCCGATTGTCGGCGATCACCACAGCGGGCGCGGCGGTGGCTGCAGCCCTGCTCGCGACCCTCATCCTGGCCCCTCCGTCCGCCGCGGTCCCGGATCCCCCGCGCCGGGACCTGAGGGGGCCGCTCACCGGTCCGATGTCGGTGGCGACGCCCTTCGACCCTCCCGCCGAGCGCTGGCTGGCGGGCCATCGGGGGGTGGACCTGGCGGCGCCACCTCTGACGACTGTTCGTGCACCCGCCGGCGGCACGGTGCTGTTCGCGGGGCCTGTCGGCGGCCGCCCA
>NZ_JAALEE010000510.1:0-8221 GCF_014145265.1 Dietzia sp. CW19
CACAGCTTGTTCAGCAGTCTCCTAGGTGGTCGGGGGGAACACCCGACGACGACGAGAGGAGATTTCCGCCGCACCGGTGGAACTGTGACGGAAGTAACACCATCCTGAGATTTCACGATGTGCATATCAGGCAGGGGGATCGGTGCTAGCGATCCCGTGTGGAGACACCGACCAGATTGAGGACCGAAGATGACATCGAAACGAGCACTACACATCCGTGCGGCGGCCGTTGCCGGCGCGGCTCTACTCACCGCGGCCGGTGCCCCGGCGGTCGCCAACGCCCAGGACGGGTCGCTCGAGGCCGGACTCGGGCTGAACCTCGAGCTACTGCTCGGATCGGCGGGATCCGGGGAGGGCGGGTCCCTCGAGCCTGGTTCCCTCGATCCCGGCTCCCTGGGTCAGGGCTCGGTGGAGGGTTCCCTCGAGCCCGGGTCGCTTGAGCCCGGCTCACTCGATCCCGGTTCGCTCAATCCCGGGTCGCTCGCGCCGTTGTCGGCGGGCTCAGAGGCCGGCTCCGACGACGGTTCGCTTGAGGGGTCGCTCGAACCCGGTTCGCTGGACGGCTCTCTGGAGGGGTCGCTCGAGCCCGGGTCCCTTGATCCCGGGTCGCTGGAGCCGCTGTCCGCGGGTTCCGGGGAGGGCGGCTCGCTCGCCGCGCTGACCTTGCTGTTGGAGGTCGGCTCGGCGGGGTCCGAGGCGGGCGAAGGCTCGCTCGAACCCGGGTCGCTGGAGCCGCTGTCCGCGGGGTCGGAGTCCGGGTCGGATGAGGGCTCCCTCGAGGGGTCGCTGGCCCTTCCCATCGCGTCGGTCGCCGGGTCGCTCGCTCCGCTGTCGGCGGGATCCGAGGCCGGGTCGTTGGACGGCTCCCTCGAGGGCTCGCTGGAGCCCGGGTCGCTCGACGACGGTTCGTTGGAGGGCTCGCTCCCGATGGGGTCCCTGGAGCCGGGTTCGGTGGAGGGGTCTCTCGCCCCGATCGGGTCCCTGACCGCGTCACTCGCCCCGTTGGGTTCGACGGCCGCGTCGGTGGCCGGTTCGGTTCCGATCCTGCTCCCGGTGGTCCTCATCGGCGGCTCGATCGCCGCCGCACCGATGATCGGGCAGTCCGTCATGGATCTCGGACTGGCCCTGCCGCCCCTGCCCGGGATGCCCGTCGCGCCCCCCGCGCCGGTCGCGGTTCCCGAGGCGCCGCCGGCTCCGGGGCCGGTCACCCCCAACGGTCGCGGTGGTGAACCGGGCGCCCAGGGTGGGGTCGCGGTCACCGCCAACGCGGCCATCGTCACCACGGGTTCGCTCGGCGACTACGAGGTGGCGCTGCCGGACGGCGTCACCCTGCCCCCGTTGCCGTTCATCCGGTGATCTGACACCCCAACTGCCCCGCTCCGAGTGGTCCACTCGGAGCGGGGCAGTTGCCATTTCGGGAGCGAGAGTGCCCGTGACCTGAGAGAAATCTCACAGGGTGGAATCCGTATCCCACGTCAGTCCGCGTCGATTGACGAAACCCAATTGTGCGGCTACCCCCTTTTCCCCATATTATTTGCGGGCCAGAGCACCACGGTGATCTGAGTGCGGGTGCTCCAGCCACCACGGAGTCCGCCCGTCGACAAACGAAGGCGAGCAGATGATGACGACTCCCGGCCCCAGAGGCCTGTACCGCCCTGAATATGAACACGATTCCTGTGGTGTCGCGTTCGTCGTGGACATGTACGGACGTCAGTCCCGGGACATCGTCGAGAAGGCGATCGCCGCGCTCGTCAACCTCGAGCACCGGGGCGCTGTCGGCGCCGAGGCGAACACCGGTGACGGCACGGGTCTGATGATCCAGGTACCGGACCGGTTCTTCCGCGAGGTGATGCGCGAGGAGCAGGACCTGGAACTGCCCGAGGCCGGTGCGTACGCGACCGGCCTCTGCTTTCTCCCCCAGTCACGGATGCTGGCGATGGACGCCAAGCGCCTGGTGGAGAGGATCGCCGCCGAGCAGGGCGTCACTGTCATCGGATGGCGTGAGGTCCCGGTCGACGACTCGACGGTCGGCGCGATCTCCCGCGACGCCCAGCCGACCATCCACCAGATCTTCGTCAAGGCCGCGGGTGCCGACGGCGCCCTGCTCACCGAGCTCGCACTCGAGCGCAAGTGCTTCGTGGTCCGCAAGCGGTGCGAGCACGAGCTCGGATCCAAGGGGCCCGGCAAGGGCGACCTGGGCTCGGAGACCGTGTACTTCCCGTCACTGAGCCCCCGGACCTTCGTCTACAAGGGCATGCTCACGGAGAAGCAGCTCCCCGAGTTCTACCTCGACCTGCAGGACGAGCGCGTGGAGTCCGCCCTGGGCATCGTCCACTCCCGCTTCTCCACCAACACCTTCCCGGCCTGGCCGCTCGCGCATCCGTTCCGCTACGTCGCGCACAACGGGGAGATCAACACCGCCCGCGGCAACGAGAACTGGATGCGGGCCCGTGAGTCGCTCATGTCGAGCGAGCACATCGAGGACCTGTCGGCGGCCCTGCCCATCTGCACCCCCGGTGGATCGGACACCGCGCGGTTCGACGAGGCGCTCGAGCTGCTGACCCTCGCCGGCCGCACTCTTCCGCACGCCGTGCTCATGATGGTGCCCGAGGCCTGGGAGCGTCACGAGACCATGGACCCCGCCAAGCGGGCGTTCTACGAGTACCACGCCTCGCTCATGGAGGCCTGGGACGGTCCGGCGTCGATCACCTTCACCGACGGCACCGTGATCGGAGCGGTTCTCGACCGCAACGGCCTGCGCCCCTCGCGGATCTGGGTCACCGACGACGGTCTCGTCGTCATGGCCTCCGAGGTCGGCGTCCTGGACATCCCGCAGGACAAGGTGGTCACCAAGACCCGCCTGCGGCCCGGCCGCATGTTCCTGGTCGACACCGCCGCGGGGCGGATCATCGACGACCAGGAGATCAAGGAGCAGCTCGCCGCCGAGCACCCCTACCAGCAGTGGCTCGATGAGGGCATGGTCCGACTCGGCGACCTCCCCCAGGTCAGCCAGGAGATCATGAGCCACGAGCGCGTGGTGCTGCGGCAGCGGGTCTTCGGCTACACCGAGGAGGAGCTCCGCATCCTCGTCTCCCCGATGGCCGGTGTCGGCGCAGAGGCGACCGGGTCGATGGGTACCGACACCCCGCTTCCCGTGCTGTCCCAGCGGGCCCGGATGCTGTTCGACTACTTCGCCCAGCGGTTCGCGCAGGTCACCAACCCGCCGCTCGACGCCATCCGCGAGGAGCTCGTCACGAGCTACGGGGTGACGCTCGGTCCCGAGGGTGACCTCATCAACCCCGGCCCGGACTCCTGTCGGCAGATCAAGCTCGACAACCCGATCCTGGGCAACTCCGAGCTCGCCACGCTGCGGGCGGCGGGGGAGTCCCGCCCGGCGCTTCGCGCGGTGCCCGTCCGCGGTCTGTACAACGTCGCCCACGGCGGGCGGGGCCTGCGCATCGCGCTGGACCGCATCCGGCGCGAGGTCTCGGACGCGATCGAGGACGGTGCCGCCGTCCTCGTGCTCTCGGACCGTGAGTCCGACGAGCGCAACGCGCCCATCCCGTCGCTGCTGTTGACCTCCGCCGTGCATCACCACCTCGTCCGCGAGAAGACCCGCACCCGGGTCAGCCTCGTGGTGGAGTCGGGCGACGCCCGCGAGGTGCACCACATGGCTGTGCTGTTCGGCTACGGAGCCAACGCCATCAACCCCTACATGGCCTTCGAGTCGATCGACGAGCTCGTCAAGACGGGCGACCTCGCCGGGATCGACACGGTCGAGGCCTGCGCCAACTACCGCAAGGCGGCCGCCAAGGGCGTGCTCAAGGTGATGTCCAAGATGGGCATCTCCACGCTCGCCTCCTACACCGGCGCCCAGCTGTTCGACATCACCGGGCTGTCGCAGGAACTGTGCGACGAGTACTTCACCGGCTCGGTCAGCCCGATCGACGGGATCGGCCTCGACGAGATCGCCGAGGACGTGGCCCGTCGGCACCGCTTCGCCTTCCTGCCGCGTCCCGAGGAGGCCGCCCACCGCGAGCTCGAGATCGGTGGCGAGTACCAGTGGCGGCGCGAGGGCGAGTACCACCTGTTCAACCCGGACACGGTGTTCAAGCTCCAGCACTCCACGCGGTCCGGCCGATACGAGATCTTCAAGGAGTACTCGCGGCTCGTCGACGACCAGTCGGAGCGTCTCGCCACGCTGCGCGGTCTGTTCGAGCTCAAGAGCACCCGCCCGCCGGTGTCGATCGACGAGGTCGAGCCGGTGTCGGAGATCGTCAAGCGGTTCTCCACCGGGGCGATGAGCTACGGCTCCATCTCCGCGGAGGCGCACGAGACCCTCGCGATCGCGATGAACCGCCTGCACGCCCGGTCCAACTCGGGTGAGGGCGGCGAGTCGATCGCCAGGTTCAGCCCCGACCCCAACGGGGACTGGCGCCGGTCGGCCATCAAGCAGGTCGCCTCCGGCCGGTTCGGTGTGACCAGCAACTACCTGGCCAACTGCACCGACATCCAGATCAAGATGGCCCAGGGCGCCAAGCCGGGCGAGGGCGGCCAGCTGCCGCCGGGCAAGGTGTACCCCTGGGTGGCCGAGGTCCGTGGTTCCACGCCGGGCGTCGGGTTGATCTCGCCCCCGCCGCACCACGACATCTACTCGATCGAGGACCTGGCGCAGCTCATCTATGACTTGAAGAACGCCAACCCCGAGGCTCGGATCCACGTCAAGCTCGTCGCCGAGCAGGGCGTGGGAACCGTCGCGACGGGCGTGTCCAAGACACACGCCGACGTGGTGCTGATCTCGGGCCACGACGGTGGCACGGGTGCCTCGCCGCTGACCTCGCTCAAGCACGCCGGTGGACCGTGGGAGCTGGGCCTAGCCGAGACCCAGCAGACGCTGCTGGTCAACGGGCTCCGCGACCGCATCGTCGTCCAGGTCGACGGGCAGCTCAAGACGGGGCGCGACGTGATCGTGGCGGCGCTGCTCGGTGGCGAGGAGTTCGGGTTCGCCACCGCGCCGCTCGTCGTGGCCGGCTGCGTCATGATGCGCGTCTGCCACCTCGACACCTGCCCGGTGGGTGTGGCCACCCAGAACCCGGTGCTGCGCGAGCGGTTCAACGGCAAGGCCGAGTACGTGGTGAACTTCATGGAGTTCGTCGCGGAGGAGGTCCGCGAGTACCTCGCCGAGCTGGGCTTCCGGTCCCTCGACGAGGCGATCGGACACTCCGAGTGCCTCGACAAGTCCCGTGCGTTCGCCCACAACAAGCGGGCGGCCAAGCTGGACCTCGAGCCGGTCTTCGCCCAGGCGGACTCGCCCTTCATGCACCAGGACCTGCGCTGCACCAAGCAGCAGGACCACAAGCTGGAGGGAGTGCTCGACCGCACGCTCATCGAGGACTTCCGTTCGGTGCTCGTCGACCCGTCGTCCGGCCCGGCCACCGGTCGGTACCCGATCTGCAACGTCAACCGCTCGGTCGGCACCATGCTCAGCCACGAGATCTCCAAGGCGTACGGGGCCGCAGGCCTGCCGGACGGGTCCATCGACCTCACCTTCACCGGTTCGGCGGGCAACTCGTTCGGGGCGTTCCTCGCCGCCGGCGTGACCCAGCGTGTCTTCGGTGACGCCAACGACTACGTGGGCAAGGGACTGTCGGGTGGTCGGATCGTGGTCCGGCCCGCCCTGGACGCGGCCCCGGACTTCGTGGCGGAGGACAACATCATCGCCGGCAACGTGATCTGTTACGGCGCGACCAGCGGTGAGATCTACCTGCGGGGAATGGTGGGCGAGCGCTTCTGCGTCCGCAACTCCGGCGTCACCGCTGTGGTCGAGGGCGTGGGTGACCACGCGTGCGAGTACATGACGGGTGGTCAGGTCGTGGTGCTCGGGTCGACCGGGCGCAACGTGGCCGCCGGCATGTCGGGCGGTGTCGCGTACTTCTACGACCCGGACGGGCAGCTGCCCGTGAACCTCAACGACGAGCTCGTCGAGATCGAGGAACTGCTGACGGAGGACGTCGAGTTCCTGCACCGGATCGTCGAGCGGCACGCCGCCGAGACCGATTCGACCCGGGCGCGGGAGATCCTGTCCGGTTGGGCGCAGAACGTGAATCACTTCGTCAAGATCATGCCGCGCGACTACAAGCGCGTGCTGCTCGCCATCGAGCAGGCGGAGAAGGACGGACGCAACGTGGACGAGGCGATCATGGAGGCCGCAAATGGCTGACCCGAAGGGCTTTCTCAAGCACACCGAACGGGAGCTCCCCGAGCGTCGTCCGGTGGATCTGCGGATCATGGACTGGAAGGAGGTCTACGAGTCGACCACCCTCCCGGAGGACGACCTGAAGACCCAGGCCAGTCGCTGCATGGGCTGCGGCATCCCGTTCTGTCACCAGGGTTGCCCGCTCGGCAACATCATCCCGGAGTGGAACGACCTCGTGCACCGCGCGCGGTGGGACGCGGCGGTGGATCGTCTGCACGCCACCAACAACTTCCCCGAGTTCACGGGGCGGCTCTGCCCGGCCCCGTGTGAGGGCTCCTGCGTCCTGGGCATCAACCAGCCGGCGGTGACGATCAAGCAGATCGAGGTGGAGATCGCCGAGAAGGCATGGGAGGACGGTCCCATGGATCCGGTGATCCCCTCGTTCCGCACCGGCCAGTCGGTGGCGGTCGTGGGTTCCGGCCCGGCGGGGTTGGCGGCCGCGCAGCAGCTCACCCGCGCCGGGCACTCGGTGACGGTCTTCGAGCGCGATGACCGTATCGGTGGTCTGATGCGCTACGGGATCCCCGAGTTCAAGATGGAGAAGGAGATCATCGACCGGCGCCTCGCCCAGATGGAGGCGGAGGGCACGGTGTTCCGCGCCGGCGTCAACGTGGGCAAGGACATCACCGCCTCGCAGCTGCGCGGCGAGTTCGACGCGGTCGTCCTCTGTGGCGGCGCCACCATGCGACGGGATCTCCCGGTCCCGGGCCGCGAGCTCGACGGGATCCACCAGGCGATGGACTACCTGCCGCTGGCCAACAAGGCCGCGGTCGGTGACCCGGTGGTGGACTCCGACGGCCTGCCGGAGATCCACGCGCGGGCTAAGCACGTGATCATCATCGGCGGCGGCGACACCGGCGCCGACTGCCTGGGAACGGCCACCCGCCAGGGTGCGAAGTCGGTCAAGAGCTTCGAGATCATGCCCAGGCCGCCCGCCACCCGTGCCGCCTCGACCCCGTGGCCCGTGTACCCGCTGATGTTCCGCACGGCGTCTGCGCACGAGGAGAACGGCGAGCGGGTCTACAGCGTCTCCACCGCCGAGTTCCTCGGCAAGGGCGGCCATGTGACAGCGCTCAAGGGTTCCGAGGTCAAGATGGTCGACGGGCGCTTCGAGCCGGTGCCCGGCACCGACTTCGAGTACCCGGCGGACCTGGTCCTGCTGGCCATGGGGTTCACGGGCGCGCAGAAGACCGGATTGTGCTCCGACCTGGGCGTGGACTTCAGCGACCGGGGCAACGTCGACAGGGACGACACGTACGCCACCAACGTCGACGGTGTGTTCGTCGCCGGGGACATGGGACGTGGCCAGTCCCTGATCGTGTGGGCGATCGCCGAGGGGCGCGCCGCCGCGGCCTCGGTCGACCGCTTCCTCATGGGGGAGACGGCCCTCCCGTCGCCCGTTCGACCCACGGACGTCGCACAGCGCTGACCGGGGGACGCGCGCCCGGGGGAGCACGGCGGGGTATCGTTTCGCCTTAATAGAACCTAAGATGTGAGGCAATTCGATCCAGGCCACCCCGGCCGCCGTCACGGAAGGCATACATGGTCCGCCGTCGCCCTGCCGCCGTGTCCGGTGCCGTGTTCGTCGGCCTGGTCGTGGCGCTCGTGGTCGCGCTGTGGCTGTCGGTCGCGATGATCGGTGGGCCCGCGGCCTCCGCACAGGGGACCGGCTCCGGGGCGAGGGTCGAGGTGACCGATCTCCCGGTGCTCAGCGAACTCCCCCCGCTCCCGGTGGAGGGGGACTCGCCGGACGCCGGGGACGGCCCGGACTCGTCCTCCCTGGGCATCTCCGGGGTGCAGACCGTCGCGCTGGGCCTGGCCGCCGCGGTCCTCATCGCCGGCGGGATGGGTCTGGCACTGGTCACGAGGCGTGGTCGTGCGGTGCCACCGGAGGAGCAGGCCCCACCCTCTGGTCCCGCCCCCTGACGACGGGGCCGATAGGCTCGGCGGTATGAGCCGCCATAT
>NZ_JAALEE010000510.1:8287-10801 GCF_014145265.1 Dietzia sp. CW19
GCCGCGCGGGTGACACCGCCGGCCGGTCCACCAGTGGACGACGTCGAATGTGATCTGGGCAGCAAGCTCACGCTCGGCCAGTTCCTCAAGCTGGCCTCGCTGCTCGATTCGGGGGCGGAGGCCAAGGACGCCGTCGCGGCGGGCGCGGTCAGCGTCAACGGGGAGGTCGACGTGCGGCGCGGTCGCGGACTGGCCGACGGCGACGTGGTGGCGTTCGGTGGCCGCGCGGCCCGCGTGGTCGCCCGTGACGGGCAGGGGAGGCCTCAGTGAACGAGATGACGTCCGGCGCCGTGCCGGCCCCGGTGGTGCTGCACGACGACGACCCGGGGGCCCGCCGCTACGCGGACTGGTTGGCGGAGGAGTTCGACGCCCGCAGCTCCCACCACGACGCCGTGGATCCCGCCGAGCTCGTGGTGGCCGGGACGGTGGTCCTGGTGACGGGCATGCGTCCGGGTGGCGGTCTGGGCGGCTCGGGGTTCATCAAGGACAACTGGGAGGCGCTCGTGGAGGCCGGTCGCCGGGTCGCCGTCGTCATGGTGGGCCCCACCCCGGTCACCGACGACGCCCGGATCGACCTGATGTCGAGCGAGTTCTCCGCCGACCAGCTCCGGGACCTCAAGCTGTTCCAGTTGCGCGGCGTGGTGACCCCCGACCAACTCGGGTTCCGGCAGCGGCTGGGGATCAAGACCGCGCTGGCGGCACTGCGCCGCAAACCGGATCTCACCCCGGAGGAGCAGTCGATGCTCGAGCTGGGCGGGCTGGATCTCACCGACCGGGTCTCCCTCGGCCCGCTCCTGCGGTGGATCAGACGCGAGGCATGACCGTCCGGGCCGCCGGTCGCGGACGGTGTGATACCCGTTACACTTCGTGAGGACAGCCCCACGCCCGGGTGGGGTGCCTACCCGGAGGTTCCCTGACATGCGCACCACCCTGCTCGCCGCGGCGTCGTCCGCTCTGATGGCCACCGCCCTGCTCGCCGGGGCCGGGTCGGCGACGGCGGCGCCCGAGGAGCCGACGGACCCGTTCTGCGTGTGGATCCAGACGATGAACGGCGCCCGGTGCATGTCGGTCGATCCCGCGACCATCGACGCGCTCGGCAGTCTGGGCTACGGCTCCCTCGGCACCGGCTCGCTGATGAACCTGCTGACGACGCTCATCAACACCGGGTCCGTCGTCCTCTCCGTCGACGTGCCCAACTCGACCGGGTCGTACGCGCCCGGGTCGCTGGGCAGTTACGGGCCGGAGGCCTCGATCGGCGAGCTGTCGGTCGGCTCGGTCGGCACCTTCGCGGGCGCGTCCTGATCCGCTGACCGCTCGGCGACCCCGTCGGCCGCCACGCCCCGGCGTGGGGTGCGCGCCGGGGTCAGCGCACCACGATCCCGTCGGAGTCCGCGTAGAGCATGTCGCCGGGGACGAAGTCGACCCCGCCGAAACTCACGGTGACATCCCGCTCCCCGGCGCCCGTCTTGGACGACTTGCGGGGGTTGGTCCCGAGGGCCTTGCACCCGAAGTCCATCGTGCCGATCACCGCGGAGTCGCGGATCGCGCCGTGGACCACCACGCCGGCCCATCCGTTGGATCGACCGAGTTCCGCGATGAGGTCGCCGACGAGCGCCGTGTGCACACTCGCATCACCGTCGATCACCAGGACCCGACCCTCTCCGGGCTCACCCAGAACGCTCTTGAGCAGCGCGTTGTCCTGGAAGCACCGGACCGTGGAGACCGGGCCGAAGAACTCGGTGCGGCCGCCGAGGTCGCGGAAATGGGTGTCGCAACTCCGGACGCCCTCGCCGATCTCGTCGACGAGGTCGGCGGTGGGGACGAATCCGGTGGGGGTGTCGGTCATGGCGGGCCCTCCTGGTCTGAGTTCGGTCTCCCTCCACGCTATCCGGCGACGCTGCCCCGGAAGACCTCGGCCGTGGGGGACAATGACGCCCGAGGGTGTCACAGAAATTTGTCTAGACGTAGGAGGACCGATCCGTGGCCAGGTACGAGCTCCTGATCCACGCCCGCCGCGCCGTGGTCGACGGTCGTATCCAGCAGGCGGCGGTCGCAGTGGACGGCGGCGTGATCTCCTCCGTGCGGACCGGGTCCGAGGCACGGGACATCGGGTTGGCGGGTGATCACACGATCGATCTGGGTGACGACGTCGTTCTGATGCCCGGGCTGGTGGACCCGCACGTGAGCACCGAGGACGTCGCGGTGGGCACCCGTTCGGCCGCCCTCGGGGGGATCACCACCGTGGTCGACTACGGGACGAACGGCGACCCGTCGGCCACCGACCCGGAGCAGGTGGACCGGTGGCGGGAGGGGGTGACCGGCGAGTCGTCCGTCGACGTGGGCCTGTGGGGCGCCGCGGTGCCCGGCAACCTCGGACGGCTCGGCGCGTTGCTCGACCGGGGGGTGTTCGGGATCTCCGCCGTGGCGGACGGGAAGGGCGTGGCGGGAACCCCCACCCTGAACAGTGAGGACCTGGCGGCGGCGGCGGAGGAGGTCGCCGGCCGCGGCGGGCTC
>NZ_JAALEE010000511.1:0-1620 GCF_014145265.1 Dietzia sp. CW19
CCACGCGCGATCGGGGATCTCGCCCCCGGGCAGGCAGCGGACCTCGTAGCGGAACAGGCGCGACCGCCCCAGCCAGCGCAGACCCACCGGGCCGGTCGCCACGACCCCGCTCGATCCGCTGAGCGGCCCCCAGGCCGGCGCCATCTCGACGACATGAGGGCCGCGCTCGGTGAAGACCTCCAGCGCGGCGTGGAACAGCGGCCGTCCGGGGCGGTGTTCGCGACGCGCGTGATACGACTCCCACCAGCGGCTCGTATGGATCGCGACGTGCCCACCGGCACCGACCGGCAGCCACCACAACTCCACCCCCGTGTCGCTCACACGGCCTCCCGCACAGCCCGCGCCGCGCTCAGGGACACCGGGAGATGCCCCAGGGCGAGTACGACGGCAGCCGCCGCGATCCACGGACTGCTCAGCCAGCCCGCGGCGGTGAGGAACACCATCACCGGCAGGATCGCCATCGGGGCGGGCACGCGGCGCCACCAGTACAGGGACTCGGCGTGGCGACCCGTCGCCAGATACCGGGCCCACAGGGCGTAGTAGGCGGCCAGCGCGGAGATCGCGGGAACACCCCACCACCAGACGATCGTGCCCGAGGCGCCCACCGCCGGAACCACCAGGCACAGGACCTGGCCGGCGCGCTCGGTCCAGCGCACCGGGCCGGGCACCGACGACCGCGGAAGCGGCTCCCGAGGGGGGAAACGCGCCAACAGGAGAGACGGGGCGAGCACCGCGAGGCTGAGGATCAGGCCTTCCGGGTGGAACTCCACGAGGAGATGCTAGCGCCGCGCCCCGACACATATCGGCGGTCATGGCGTCGTCCGGGCCGCCGACGTGGTGGTCAGGTCAGGTGGTCGTACTCGCCGTCGACCCACCTGGCGTACCGCTCGGCCGAGCGTTGGACGGCGGCGCCGGCGTCGCGGGGGACGCAGCCGCCGAAGTTCGCGTAGATCCGGTCGACGTGGTAGCGCGAGACGTGCTCGGCGATGCGCCGGACCACCGCGCCGGACAGGGGCATCCAGTTGGGGAACGAACGCATGAACGTGACCCAGCGCGGATCGGCGACGGTGCCGATGGTGTCGCCCGTGAACAGCACCCCCCGGCCGTCGCGCGCGGTCCAGTGGACCACCGCGCTGCCGGGGAAGTGGCCGCCGGGCTGTGAGGCCCGGACCCCCGGCAGGATCTCGATCTCCTCACCCGGGTGGCCGCCGCCCCACACCACGGTGTTGCGGGGCCGCAGACCGAGCCAGTGCTCGTCCGGTGCGGAGACGTAGACCGGGGCGTCGTCGAAGGCGGCCGACCACAGTGACTGGACCCCGTACATGTGCGGGTGGGAGGCGATGAGGGCGGAGATGCCACCCCATCCGCGCACCGCCGCGACGGCCTCCTCGCTGATGTGGTTCGGCGCCTCGACCATCATGTTCCCGTGGTCGGTGCGGATGAGCGCCGGCTTCTGCCCGATCCCGGGACAGTCCCGGTGGACCAGGTTGATCACGTCCGCCTCGCGCTCCATGAACTCGATGCGCGCGCCGCGCGCGGCCGACGCCTCGGGGTCGGTCCACCGCTGGCCGCCGGCGGGGACGAACTGGCGCTCATCGGCGCAGATCGGGCACACGTCGG
>NZ_JAALEE010000512.1:0-2210 GCF_014145265.1 Dietzia sp. CW19
CAGATCGCCGACCTGGACCGGAGCGCGCCGCCGCACGCCGCGAGCACCGCGGCGTTCGCCGCCCGCGCCGAGGTGCGCCACTACCCGGGCGATCATTTCGACCTCTTCCCCGGCCGGCCGTGTCACGACCTCGCGGTCACCCACGCGCTGCACTTCCTGCGCCGTCACGTGGGGTGACCGTCCGATCCGAACTCATCCGAATTTCTCCGAACTTCTTGTTGACGCATCACCATTGAGGCGCTACTGTAGGTGACACAACAACCAATCGCTCCGGTGTCCAGCCGGGGACCACCGAAGGAGTCACCATGACCGCGACGCTCACCGACCTCACCGGCACCTGGAACATCGACCCCACCCACACCCGCCTCGGCTTCGTCACCCGCCACGCCATGGTCACCAAGGTCCGCGGCTCGTTCAACGACTTCACGGGCACCGTCACCGTGCCCGCCGAGGGCATCGAGGGCGCCACCGCCCAGGTCACCATCAACGCCTCCTCGATCGACACCCGCAACGCCGATCGCGACGGCCACCTCAAGTCCAACGACTTCTTCGACATGGAGACGTACCCGGAGATCACGTTCACCTCCACGAAGATCGCCGCCAACGGCTCGGGCGGCGTGGACGTGACCGGCGACCTCACCATCAAGGGCACCACCAAGTCCGTGACCATCCCGTTCGAGTACGAGGGCACCGCCACCGACCCGTTCGGCAACCAGCGCGCGGGCTTCGAGGGCACCACGGTCATCAACCGCAGCGACTTCGACCTCACCTGGAACGCCGCGCTCGAGACCGGCGGCGTGCTGGTCTCCGAGAAGGTCACCCTGGAGATCGAGGTCTCGGCGATCAAGAGCGCCTGACCGCTCGCCCGCCACGGCACAAGGGCCCGCCGCCGACCGGGCGCGCCGGGCGGGGCGGGGCCGGAAACCCTAGGAGACGACGGCGAGGACCGCGGTGTGCGAACCGTCCGCGTCCTGCCAGGTCGCGCTGAGCGTGCCCGGCGAGCCGATGAGCGGGCGGTCGGCCTCCGCGTCGTTCTCCTCGGACACGATCCGGATGACGTGCAGAACCGAGTCGGAGCCCTGGCGGATCCCGTCGCCCCCACCGCGGATGTTGACCGGTGACGGCGTGATCGAGCCGTCCTCGACCTGCAGATGGTCGGCTGCGGCGTCGCGGTGGCTGATCACCCGGCGGACCTCGGCGACGTAGACCGGATCCGCCGAGGCGTCATAGACCCAGCGACGGCCGAGCACCGAGTGCTCCATCTCGCCGACCAGCGCGTCACCGGAGTCGTCGAGCTCGGACCCGCGGTAGGTCACGGGCACGTGGAAGGTGCGGGCACCGTCGGTGAGGAGGAACGACTCCATCCCGACCTCGCCGGCGGGATCGACGAACCGGTAGGCGGTCACCTGCTCGAGGCCATCCGGGTCGCCGTCGAACCACTCCTGGTGGCGGACCCAGGCCCGGAGCAGGTCCAGCTTGCCCGGGTCGAGGACGGCGTCATAGATCTCGGCGGTTCCACTCATGCGCTAAGACTCCCCGAATTCGCCCGGTCCGGCAAACGCGAACCGGGGCTGACGGGTGCATGAAGAAGAATTCGCGGGAGCGCCGTTCCCGCTGCGTAAGCGGGCAGACCACCCGACCGCGCCGGCCACGCTGTGATGCGGATCATAGCCAGCCAGCGGGGGTGGCCGTTACTGTTACCGCCGTATCGCCGGGGAGATCCCCCGGATCCCGATGGAAAGGTGTGACCCCCATGAAGAAGACCATCGCCGTGATCGGTTCCGCTGCCGCCCTGTCCTTCGCCGGTGCCGGCCTCGCCGCCGCCGAGGAGGCCGACGACCCCACGCAGGGCGCCGACACCACCCAGACCGAGACCACCGAGGACGCACTTGACGACGCGCTCGACGAGGTCGAGACCCCCGCCGAGGTCTCCGATATCGCCGCGCAGCTGTGCGGCACCATCTCCGCCTACGACTTCCTCGGCTCCGCCGAGGGCGTGGTGCCCGGCCTGAGCGGCGAGGCGTGCGAGGCCAACGCCACCGCCGCCGTCGCGGCCGCGTTCTCCGGCGACATCTCCGGCGCCATCGACATCCTCCGCGGCATCGACGCCGAGATCCCGGGCGATGACGACGAGACCGCGGATGCCGGCTCGGCCGAGCTCCTCGGCTCGCTGGCCGGCGGTGACGCCGAGGGCGACGAGACCGCCGACG
>NZ_JAALEE010000513.1:0-1631 GCF_014145265.1 Dietzia sp. CW19
AGGAGCACCTGCGCCCCCGCCAGCGCGAGCGTCTCCGGCAGGTCCGGTCCGCCGGCCTCGTCGTCGTCGGGAACGAACGCGCAGACCACCATCCCCTCCGTCACCACGGAGGCCAGGTGCTCGCGGATCGCCCGGTCACGCTCGGCGCGCACGGACGCGGGGACCGCCGCGCGGCGAACACGCACCGCACGACGCACCGCGGACTTGTCCTGATCCATCACCCCAGTGTGCCGTCAGTGGTCCGGAGGTAGCGTCCCGGTCCGCCGTCTATGGTGTACGCCATGACGTCCACCGCCTCTCCTGACTCGCAGTTCCGGACCGCGATCGTTCCGGCCGCCGGCCTCGGGACCCGGTTCCTGCCCGCCACCAAGACCGTTCCCAAGGAGCTGCTCCCCGTGGTGGACACCCCGGGGATCGAGCTCATCGCCGAGGAGGCGACCGAGGCGGGAGCGGGTCGGCTCGCGATCGTGACCTCCGAGCGCAAGGTCGGCGTGATGGCGCACTTCTCCGAGGACCAGGTCCTCGAGGACACGCTGTCCGACCGGGGCAAGGACGTGCTGCTGCACAAGGTCCAGCGCGCCCCCGGGCTCATCGAGGTGGTGGACGTGCGCCAGGACGAGCCGCTGGGCCTCGGGCACGCGGTGGCGCAGGTGGAGTCGGTGCTCGGTGACGAGGAGCAGGCCGTGGCCGTGCTCCTGCCCGATGACCTGGTCCTGCCGTTCGGGATCCTGGGCCGGATGTCGCAGGTCCGGGCGGATCGCGGCGGCAGTGTCCTGTGCGCGTTCGAGGTCAGCCCGGAGGACGTCTCCTCCTACGGGGTGTTCGAGGTCTCCGACACGGATGATCCGGCCGTCAAGCGGGTGCTCGGCATGGTCGAGAAGCCGGCCGCCGAGGACGCGCCGTCCAACCTCGCGGCGGCCGGGCGGTACGTGCTCGACCGCGCGATCTTCGACGCGCTCCGGCGTATCGAGCCGGGCGCCGGCGGGGAACTGCAGCTCACCGACGCTATCGACCTGCTGATCAACGAGGGGCACCCGGTCCACGTGGTGGTCCACGACGGCACCAGGCACGATCTCGGCAATCCCGGCGGGTACATCAAGGCCTGCGTGGACTTCGCCCTGGACAACCCGGCCTACGCCGACGAGCTCCGGGAGTGGCTGGAGGGCCGGCTCGGCCGCTGACGGCGCCGTCGCCGCGGAATGGTGCCGACCGGGCGCTACCCTCTCCCACAGGGACCCGGTGGTCGGCCCGCCCGCTGTGGCGTGACACCGCCGCACGGTCAGCGACTTTCGTACGGGAAGGGGACACCTGGTGCGCTCCGTCGAGGAACAGCTCGCACTGGTGACGGCGGCCGCGGTCGCCCCGAGACCGGTACGCGTGTCGATCTCCGAGGCGCAGGGCCTGCTGTGTGCCGAGGAGGTGGTGGCCGAGCGCCCGCTGCCCTCGTTCGACCAGTCCGCGATCGACGGGTACGCGGTACGCAGTGTCGACATCCGGGTCGGCGGCCCGGCCGATGACGCCGGGGACGCGTCCGGCGGGCCCGCCGGGCTGCCCGTCGTCGGGAGGATCACCGCAGGATCCCGTCAACCGACCCGTCTGCAGCCCGGCCAGGTCGTCCGCGTGGACACCGG
>NZ_JAALEE010000514.1:0-2195 GCF_014145265.1 Dietzia sp. CW19
GCTCCCCGCCTCGGCCTCCGCTGACGCCACGGCCCCCGCCGGCGACCCGGCCTCCACCGGCGATCCCTCCCGCTCCGCGGGGCACGGGGTCACCGACATCCAGCGGCTGGCCGCCTCCCACGACTCAGCCGACTTCTCCACCAGCGTCTCGGTGGTCACCGGCACGGGCCACCCGCTCGAGGAGGTCCCGCCGATCGTCGGTCTGTCCCTGTACCGCACCGCGCAGGAGGCACTGGCCAACGTCCGGCGACACTCCACCGCCGACCGCGCGGGAGTGGTCCTGCGCACCGGCGAGAACCCGGGCGGGAACCCGTACGCGGAGGTGGAGATCACCGACGCCGGACGCCCCCGGGCGGGGACCTCGGGGAGCGGACTGGGACTGCTGGGCATGCGCGAACGGGTGCGCTCCCACGGCGGCGAGTGCGAGATCGGCCCCCGGGTGACCGGCGGCTACCGGGTGCGGGTGCGTCTGCCCTACCGCCCCGACGTGGACGCCGACCGGGAATGAGCGACAACTCGGCGGGACCCGATTCCGCAGTGGGCGAGGACTCCACCGCGGTCCTGCGGATCCTCGTGGTGGACGACCAGGCGCTCATGCGCTCCGGATTCTCGATGATGCTCGGCGTGGAACCGGACCTCGAGGTGATCGGCGACGCCGCCGACGGCGCGGAGGCGGTCGAGATGTGCCGGCGGCTGCGCCCCGACGTGGTGTTGATGGACGTGCAGATGCCGGGCACCGACGGCATCGAGGCGACGCGGCTCATCACCGCAGAGGCCCTGTCCAAGGTCTTGATCCTCACCACGTTCGACCGGGACGACTACCTGTTCGACGCGCTGCGGGCCGGGGCGAGCGGATTCCTGCTCAAGAACTCCGACCCGGAGGACCTGGTCGACGGGGTCCGGGCCGTGGGCCACGGTCACGCGCTGCTCGCGCCCGAGGTCACGCGTCGGGTCATCGAGAGACTGACCACTCCTGTCCCGTCGGATGGCCGCGCCCCGTCCCCCGCCGGCGCAGGATCTCGTCCGCCCGCCCTGGACCTGCTCACGGCCCGGGAGACCGAGGTCCTGCGTCTGGTCGCGCGGGGGCTGTCCAACGCGGAGATCGCGCGGACGCTGGTCGTGGGCGAGGCCACGGTCAAGACCCACGTGTCGGCGTGCCTGTCCAAACTCCACCTCCGCGACCGCGTCCAGGCGGTCGTCCTGGCCTACGAGGCCGGTCTCGTCCAGCCCGGCGAGTGACCGCGACGCCCCAGGCGGCCGTCCGCCGACCGTCTCCCCCCTGAGGGGGAGTCCCGCCCGACCGACCCCGGAGATGTCATCCTCCCGGCTGATCCGCCGGGCCACCCGTCGGCCATAGCGTGGACCCGGTACAGGACACCAGGGAGGACACCATGCTGGAACTCGACGGGCTCACCCGACGCTTCGGGGAGACCCTCGCCGTGGACGATGTCGGATTCGAGGTCCCGCGAGGGGCGATGACCGGCTTCGTCGGCGGCAACGGCGCCGGGAAGACCACCACCATGCGGATGATCATGGGCGTGCTGCAGCCCTCCGCCGGCACGGTCACATGGCGTGGCCGGGAGGTGACCGTCGCGGATCGTCGCACCTTCGGGTACATGCCCGAGGAACGGGGGCTGTATCCCAAGCAGCCGATCCTCGACCAACTCGTCTACCTCGGCAGACTCCAGGGGCGCAGTCCGGAGGGGGCACGACGCTCGGCGACCGAGCTGCTCGGGCGGTTCGGGCTCGGCGACCGCACGGCGGACAAGCTCGAATCGCTGTCACTGGGCAATCAGCAGCGCGTCCAGATCGTCGCGGCGGTCATCGGCGGACCGGAACTGCTCGTCCTCGACGAACCCTTCTCGGGTCTCGACCCGGTCGCCGTCGACTCGATGGTCGACCTGCTGCGCGAGTACACCAGCCAGGGTGTGCCCGTGCTGTTCTCCTCGCATCAGCTCGACCTGGTGGAACGGCTCTGCGACCACCTCGTCGTCCTGGCGCGCGGGCGGGTCGTCGCCCGCGGGACGGTGGACGACCTCCGCCGACGGGGGCGCGTCCTGCACCGCCTCGTCGTCGGCACCGACGCCGGGTGGGTCCGGGGGCTGCCGGGGGTCCACGTCGTCGACGTCGACGGCCCCACCGCCCTGATGGACCTCGACCGCCCCGAGGCGACCGATCTGGTCCTCCGTGAGGCA
>NZ_JAALEE010000514.1:2416-5712 GCF_014145265.1 Dietzia sp. CW19
CATCATCTCCACCCTCACCACGATCGCGATCTTCGTCGTCGCCTTCGGCCTGTCGTTCCTCCTCGGCGGGCGCGACGGCGAGAAGACCGTGGCCGTCGCCTCGAACGACGCCGCGGCCATCGTGCAGGCCGCCGGTGCCGGGTCGGCCGCCAACGGCGGAGGCGCCGACCAGGGTGCCGGGTCAGACTCGCCGCCGGTGGCCGGTTCCACGATCGAGCTGTCCGTCGTCGAGGTCGCCGACCCCGACGCCGCCGAACGTGCGGTGCGGGAGGGAGACGCCGACGCCGCTCTGCTCGGTGAACCGGGCGCGTGGACGCTCGTCGGGTCGGACGGGGTCGACTCCGACATCGCCGCCGCGGTGGGTTCCGTGGTCGCGGCCGACGCTCTCGAGCGCAATGCCGCCACCGCGGACGTCTCCGTCGAGGAGCTCACCGCCGGTTCCGTCGTGCAGGAGCGCCTGCTCGATCCCGACGGGGCGGCCAACGAGGGCGTCCAGCTGATCGCCGGGTTCGTCTTCGTCTTCCTGTTCTACATGGCGGCGATCCTCTTCGGGTACGCCATCGCCAACAGCGTCGTCGAGGAGAAGCAGTCGCGGATCGTCGAGATCCTCGCCGCCGCCATCCCGTTGCGCCAACTCCTCGTCGGGAAGGTCGTCGGCGCCACGGTGCTCGCGTTGGGCCAGATGGCGATCTTCGTGGCCATCGGACTGATCGGCCTGACGTTCACCGAGTATTCCGCGCTCCTGCCCTCGGTGGCCGGCGCTGCGGGCTGGTACCTGGTGCTCTTCGTCATCGGTTTCGTCGCACTGGCGTGCCTGTTCGCCGTGGCCGGCGCGTTGGCCACGCGGGCGGAGGACGTCCAGTCCACCTCGTCCCCCCTGCTCACGCTGATCATGATCGCGTCCTTCGCGGGACTGTTCCTCCAGGGCACCTGGCAGGTGATCGGCTCGTACGTGCCGATCATGTCGACGGTGACGATGCCGATCCGCCTGGTCGAGGGCACGGCCGAGTGGTGGGAGCCGGTCATCGCGGCGGTGATCACCCTGGTCGTCGCGGGGGCCGTGATGGTGGTCGCGGAACGGGTCTACCGACGGTCGATCATGCAGACGGGCGGCAAGCTCACCTACCGTCAGGCGCTCTCGCTGACCGAGTGAGCGGAGTGGATCACCCGCGGGTCCGGTGACGCGGACAGGAGGAGAGTGTCGGTGCCGGAGCGGCGGGGTGTCGGGGCGTCAGCCCCCGGCCCCCGCTATCTCGCTGTCGACCAGTCGGTAGCCCTGTCCGCGCACGGTCTCGATCGCTCGTGCACCGAAGGGCGTGTCGATCTTGCGACGCAGGTAGCCCACGTAGACCTCGACGATGTTGTCGTCCCCGTCGTACGCGGCATCCCACACCGCCCGCAGGATCTGGGGTTTGGACACCACCTGGTTGCGGTTCCGGATCAGGTACTCCAGGACCGCGTACTCCCGCGCCGTCACCGGGATCCGCTCACCTCCCCGCCGCACCTCCCGCGCGGCGGGATCGACCTCGAGGTCACCGGCGACGAACGAGACGGGCCGCTCGGGGGCGCCCCGCCTGACCAGCGCCCTGAGCCTGGCTTCCAGGACCACGAACGAGAACGGTTTGACCAGGTAGTCGTCGGCGCCCAGGTCGAACGCGTCCGCCTCGTCGTACTCGCCGTCCTTCGCGGTGAGCATGAGCACGGGGGTCCAGATCTCACGGCGCCGCATCTCGCGCACCACCTCGTAACCACTTCGCCGCGGCATCATGATGTCGAGGACCACCACGTCGAAGTCCCCGTCGGCGGCCATCTCGAGTCCGATCTCCCCGTCCGGGGCCGTCTCGACCGCCCATCCGCCGGCGGCGAGGCCGCGCCGCACGCTCTCGAGGAGCGCAGGTTCGTCGTCGACAACGAGTACCCGCATACAGTGCCCTCCGCCCGTGTCCCGTTCGATCGCGTGGCCCGCGACGCCTACTCGGCGCCCGGGTCGATCTCCTGGTCCATCTGCTCGGCGGGGACCAACGAGTCGGCGTGACGCCGCACCACCCTGGCGGGCACCCCGGCGACGGTCGTGTGCGGCGGGACCTGGTCGAGCACCACCGAACCGGCGGCCACCCGCGAGCACTCGCCCACGTGAACATTGCCCAGCACGATCGACCCGGCCGACAGCAGCACCCCCGAACCGATCTTGGGGTGGCGGTCGCCGTCCTCGTTCCCCGTCCCGCCGAGGGTGACGCCCTGGAGTATCGAGACGCCGTCCCCGATCACGCAGGTCTCGCCCACCACGATGCCGGTGGCGTGGTCCACGAGGATCCCGGAGCCCACGCGCGCGGCCGGGTGGATGTCCATGGCGAAGACCTCGGACACCCGGCTCTGGAGGAACGAGGCCGCCATGACCCGTCCCGAGTTCCACATCTCGTGCGCGACGCGGTGGATCTGGAGCCCGAGGAATCCCTTGGCGAACAGGTAGGGAACCAGGTAGTTGGGATAGGCCGGGTTACGCTCGAAGCTCACCACGAGGTCGGCCGCGACCGCCTCCAGGACGTGCGGGTGCTCGACCAGGATCGCCCTGATCTCCTTCTCCAGGACGTGCCGGCCGATCTCGGGGGTCGCGATGCGTGAGGCGGCGAGCCTCGCGAGGGATTCGCCCAGGTCGTCGCATCCGTCGACGAGATCCAGGACCAGGCCGGCGATGAGGGGTTCGTCGCGACTCTGCGTGGCGTCCACGGACAGCCGGTCCCAGACCGCGCGGACGGAGGAGTCGGCCTCCGTCTGCGGGACGCAGGGGTTCTCGATGCTCAGCTCGATGGTCACCCGGTACAGGGTAGGCCCGTTCGGCTTTCCGGGTCGAGTCACCTCGGTATCGGGCGCGGGGGCAGCGGGTGCGGGGGCAGCGGGTGCGGGGGCGCAGCCCTCGACGAAGTCGCGCCGGCCCGGGCAGGATGGGGCCATGATGCTCATCAACGTGAGATTCGACGTCAAGCCCGAGTTCGCGGACTCATGGCTCGAGATCACCCGCGACTTCACCGAGGCCACCAGGGCGGAGCCCGGCAACCTGTGGTTCGACTGGTACCGCTCGTCCGACGCGGAGACCACGTTCCTGCTCTGCGAGGCGTTCCGCGACGGGGACGCGCCGGCCGAGCACGTCGGGTCGGCCCACTTCAGGGAGTTCACCGGCTCCGCCGCGCAGTACCTCCAGCGCACCCCGCGGATCATCAACACCACGGTCGACGGCGAGGAGTGGGGAACGATGGGCGAGATCACCGTCGACTAGCCCGACCGGGCCTCGACCCGCC
>NZ_JAALEE010000515.1:0-944 GCF_014145265.1 Dietzia sp. CW19
TGCAGCCCGACCGGGTCGCGGGTCCAGGCCCGGACCTCGGCACCGGTGTCCAGGCGCAGTCCGACGGACCGCCGGCGGCGGGGGGCCTCGCGGAGTTCTCCGAGCGTGCGGGCGGTCTCCCACGAGGCCTCGGGGATGCCGTCACCGGGCAACGGGAGCACCTCCTGCACGCGGTCCAGCTCGAGCTCCTCGGTTCCCTGGATGTACGTGGTCGGGGTGAGCCGGACGTGACCGTGGACGCGGGTGGCGGCGATCATCACCCCGTGGCACATCGCCGAGGCGATCGCGCAGACCGTGAGCATGAGCCAGTGGACGGGCGCGCCGGCGATCAGCTCGAACACCGCGGCGCTCGCGCAGAACAGCGGCGCGGCGAAGATCCAGGCCCAGCTCCACCCGTCTTCGGCGAAGAGGATGGGGCCCCGCGGCTCCGGTCCCGTCCCCGGTTCCGGCCGGTCGGGCTCACTCGCCGGCACGCGAACCGCCACCGGTCGTGAACTTCATGGCCTCGGCGGTGTGCTGACGCCACACGGCGGTCGCGGCGCACAGCCCCGCGAGGATCTGCAGGGAGATCACGATGAAGGTGACGATCTCGCCACGCTCCCCCGCCTCGGCGACACCGCCGAACACGCCGATCACGACGGAGACCGCGTCCACCACGAGGAAGATGGCGACGATGTCGAGCATCGTCCGGGCCCAGCCCTTTCCCGCTCGCAGCCGGAATGCCAGCCACACCGTCACCACGCTGACGAGTACCGCCAGGACGGCGCCCACAATCCGCGCCATGCCGAACAGCGCCTCGATGGAGATGTCAGCGGCCCCGGCGGTCTCGACGGCGTCGCGGAAGGCGTCACGGGTGGCCGGAGGCAGATCGCCGAACCGGGAGGTCGCGGCGTTGAGCAGCATCCCGATCAGCGCGAACCCTGTGGCGGCGAGCCACAGTCCCC
>NZ_JAALEE010000515.1:1003-2029 GCF_014145265.1 Dietzia sp. CW19
ACGTCGTCGGGAAGGGGTCCCGCCGGTTCCACCGGCCGGCCGTCGGCGCGCTCGGAGGCGCCGTCGGTCCGCTCGGGTGGGCGCCACGGGCCGGTGCCGGTCACCGGGAGCCCCAGCCGTCGGCGAGGAGGCGGGCGGCGTGCAGTGCCCAGTAGGTCAGGACGATGTCCGCACCGGCGCGGCGGATGGAGGTGAGCGACTCCATCACCGCCGGGTCGTGGTCGATCCATCCGCGCTCGGCGGCGGCGGAGATCATCGCGTACTCCCCGGAGACCTGGTAGGCGGCCACGGGCACGTCCGAGATCTCGGCGGTCTGGCGCAGGACGTCGAGGTAGCTCATCGCCGGCTTGACCATGACCATGTCGGCTCCCTCGTCCAGGTCCAACCGCACCTCGCGCAGCGACTCGCGCAGGTTGGCGGGATCCTGTTGGTAGGTGCGCCGGTCGCCGCGCAGCGAGGACCCGACGGCCTCGCGGAACGGCCCGTAGAAGGCGCTGGCGTACTTGGCGCTGTACGCGAGCACGGCCACGTCCTGGTAGCCCTCGCGGTCCAGTGCCTCGCGGATGGCGGCGATCTGGCCGTCCATCATCCCGCTCGGGCCCACCACGTGGGCTCCGGCGGCGGCCTGGGCCACGGCGAGGTCGTTGTAGGCGGCCAGTGTGGCGTCGTTGTCGACGACCTGCTCGCCACGTGGGTCGGTGCCGAGGACACCGCAGTGACCGTGGTCGGTGAACTCGTCCAGGCAGGTGTCGGCCATCACCACGAGGTCGTCGCCGACCTCCTCGCGGACGGCGGTCAGCGCCCGGTTGAGGATGCCGTCGGCGGCGGCGCCGCAACTGCCCGAGGCGTCCTTGTGCTCGTCGAGCGGGACGCCGAACAGCATGATCCCGCCGAGTCCCGCCTCGGCGGCGGCGGCGGCCTCCCGGCGCAGGGAGTCGACGGTGTGCTGCACGACCCCGGGCAGGGAGGAGATGGCGTGCGGCGCGTCGAGACCGTCGGCGACGAACGCCGGCAGGACCAGCTGCC
>NZ_JAALEE010000516.1:0-1978 GCF_014145265.1 Dietzia sp. CW19
CGGACCCGGGTGTTCCTCGGGCTGCTCCGGGCGATCATCTCGCACCCCAAGCCCGTGATCGCCGCCGTGGACGGCCACGTCCGCGCCGGCGGGATGGGACTGGTGGCCGCCTGCGACCTCGCCCTCGCCGGGCCGACGTCGACGTTTGCGCTCACCGAGGTCCGCCTCGGTCTGGCGGCGGCCATGATCTCGGTGCCGCTGGCGGCGCGGATCAACTCACGGGACCTCGCACGCGCCCTGCTGACCGGTGAGAAGTTCGACTCGGCGCACGCGAGTCGGATCGGCCTGCTCTCGGAGGCGGTCGACGACGTCGACGCGGCCGTCGACGAGCTCGTCGCCGCGTTCCGGCCCTGTTCACCGCAGGGACTGGCGGAGAACAAGGCGCTGCTGGCGGCGCCGATGCTGGCCGATCTCGACGCCCGTGGAGAGGACCTGGCCGGGGTGACCGCCCGCCTGTTCACCACCGCCGAGGTCGCCGAGGGGATGACCGCATTTCTTGAGCGCCGACCGCCCTCCTGGGCGACGCCGGACGCGTAGCGTATGCGATGTCGTTGATGTGTGACCGTCACCACATCGCCCACGTCCAACCCGAGAGGTAATGCCATGCGCACCAGAGCAGCCATCATCCGTGAACCCAAGCAGGACGCCTGGGAGATCGTCGACGTCGACATCGACGACCCCAAGGCGGGGGAGGTGCAGGTCAAACTCGCCGCCTCGGGGCTGTGCCACTCGGACGAGCACCTGCTCACGGGGGACCTGCAGTTCGAGACCTATCCGATCATGGGTGGCCACGAGGGCGCGGGCGTGGTGACCAAGGTGGGAGAGGGTGTCACCGGGCTCGAGGTGGGGGATCACGTCGTCCTGGCGTTCATCCCCGCCTGCGGCACCTGCCCGCCCTGTTCCGAGGGGCTGCAGAACCTCTGTGACAACGGCGCCGGGCTGCTGAGCGGCCGGGCCATCAGCGACGACGGCTACCGGGTGCACACCGCCGACGGCGAACCCGTGGCGACCATGTGCGTCCTGGGCACCTTCGCGCCGCACGTCACCGTCCACCAGTCCTCGGTCGTCAAGATCGAGAAGGACATCCCCCTGGACAAGGCCGCCCTGCTCGGATGCGGTGTCTGCACGGGGTGGGGCTCGGCCACCGAGATCGGCCAGGCCAAGGAGGGCGACGTCGTGGTGGTGGTCGGCGTGGGCGGGATCGGGATCAACTCCGTCCAGGGCGCCGCCGCGGCGGGGGCGCGCGTCATCGTGGCCGTGGACCCGGTGGAGTTCAAGCGGGAGAAGGCGATGGAGTTCGGGGCGACACACACGTGTGCCTCGATGGACGACGCCATGGCGCTGGTGGGGGAGCTCAGCTGGGGGCGCATGGCGGACCTGGTCCTGCTCACCATGGGAGTGGTGGACGGGAAGGACCTGCTGCCCGGGCTGATGCTCACCGGCAAGGGGCGCCGCTGCGTGGTCGTGGGGCTGGGGGACATGATGGCCGTCGACGCGCAGATCTCCATCCTCGACCTGGCCATGCAGCAGAAGACCCTGCAGGGGGCGATCTTCGGTGGCACCGGCCCGCGCAAGCAGATCCCGCACCTGCTGCACCAGTACCGGGCCGGGAACCTCAAGCTCGACGAGTTGGTCACCAGGACGTACCGGCTCGACGAGATCAACCAGGGGTACCAGGACATGCGCGACGGCAAGAACATCCGCGGTGTGATCATCTACGACGAGCAGGACTGGTAACAGGAGGAGCAATGACGGCACCCGAGCAGCGGGCCCCCAAGCAGGACCGTAGTCGCCTCACGCGGGAACGCCTCCTGGGTGCCTCGATCGACCTCCTCGCCACGCAGGGCTGGGCGGCGACCACCGTGGGCGCGGTGGCCGCCGCCGCCGGCGTCTCACGGGGCGCCGCGCAACACCACTTCCCGACCCGTGAGGACCTCATCACCGCCGCCCTCGGGCACATGATCGAACAGCGGCTCGA
>NZ_JAALEE010000517.1:0-2300 GCF_014145265.1 Dietzia sp. CW19
CGGCCGAGGGCGCGGTAGGTCCAGCCGGCGGCGCGCCAGTCGTCGGCGGGCATGCAGTTGCGGCCGTCCAGCATGATCCGCCCGCGCGCCACCGCCGTCACGGCCGCCGGGTCCAACTCGAGGAACTCGGCCCACTCGGTGGCCACCAGCACCACGTCCGCACCCTCACACGCCTCGATCGCCGAGTCGGCGTACGCGAGCGTCGGGAACAGGGCCCGCGCGTTGTCCAGCGCCTGCGGGTCGTACACCACCGCCTGCGCCCCCTTGAGGGACAGCATCCCGGCCACGTTCAACGCCGGGGAGTCGCGCACGTCATCGGAGTCCGGCTTGAACGCCGCCCCCAGCACCGCGATCGTCTTGCCGATCAGCATCCCCCCGCACGCCTCGGTCGCCAGATCGACCATCCGCTCCCGGCGCCGCATGTTGATCGAGTCGACCTCCCGCAGGAACGACATCGCCTGATCGGCACCCAACTCCCCGGCGCGGGCCATGAACGCCCGGATGTCCTTGGGCAGGCACCCCCCACCGAAGCCCAGACCGGCACCCAGGAAGCGCCGACCGATCCGCGGATCCATCCCGATCGCGTCCGCCAACACCGTCACATCCGCGCCCGCCGCCTCACACACCTCCGACACCGCGTTGATGAAGCTGATCTTGGTCGCCAGGAACGCGTTCGCGCTGACCTTGACCAACTCGGCGGTCGCCAGGTCCGTCACGATCACCGGACACGGGTCCGAGTCCAGGATCGGCGCGTACGCCCCGCGCACCACCTCCTCGACCGGCCCGCCCGGCTCACGCACCCCGATCACGATCCGATCCGGCGTGAGCGTGTCGGCCACCGCGAAACCCTCCCGCAGGAACTCCGGGTTCCACACCACCTCCGCCCGCACCCCCTGACGCGAGTGCTCGTCGGCGATCTCCTGCAACCGCGCCGCCGTCCCCACCGGCACCGTCGACTTGCCCACCAGCACCGCATCCGCGGTCAACAGCGGCGCCAACCGGGCCACCACGTCCTCCACATACGAGGTGTCGGCCGCGAACTCCCCCTTGCGCTGCGGGGTACCCACCCCGATGAAGTGCAGGTCCGCGAACTCCGCGGCCTCGGCGTAGTCCGTGGTGAACCGCACCCGACCCGCCTCCACCTGCCGCCTCAGGATCTCCGGCAACCCCGGCTCGTAGAACGGCACCTCACCGGCCCGCAGGCGCTCGATCTTCGCCTCGTCCACATCCACACCCAGCACCTCGTGACCCAACTCGGCCATACAGGCGGCATGGGTGGTCCCCAGGTACCCGGTCCCGAACACGGTCATGCGCATAGCGCAGTTCTACCGTCCCCGGACGACCTCCCGGGAACACCGGGGTGAACGCGGGACGAGCGTAGTGTGGCCGGGCCCGGGTCGCCGACGGGCCCGGGTCGCCGACGGGCCCGGTTCGGCAACAGTCCCGGTCAGCGGAAGTTGAGGTACGCCTTGGAGGCGGTCGGGCCGCGCTGTCCCTGGTACTTCGAGCCCGTCGCGGCGGTGCCGTACGGGACCTCGGCGGGGCTGGACAGCCGGAACAGGCACAGCTGGCCGATCTTCATCCCCGGCCACAGCGTGATGGGCAGGTTGGCCACGTTGGACAGCTCGAGGGTGATGTGCCCCTCGAACCCCGGGTCGATGAACCCGGCGGTCGAGTGCGTGAGCAGACCGAGTCGACCGAGTGAGGACTTTCCCTCGAGCCGGCCCGCCAGGTCGTCGGGAAGGGCCAGGCGCTCGAGGGTCGCCCCCAGGACGAACTCGCCCGGGTGCAGCACGAACGGGTCCCCTGACGCGGGTTCGACGAGTTCGGTGAGGTCGTCCTGCTGCTGCGCCGGGTCGATGTGGGTGTAGCGCGAGTTGTTGAACACGCGGAACAGGCTGTCCAGTCGGACGTCGATGCTCGACGGTTGGATCAGCGAGGAGTCGAGAGGGTCGATCGTGAGCCGCCCGTCGGCGAGCTCGGAGCGGAGGTCACGGTCGGAGAGCAGCACGGTCTAGAGGGTATCGCGACCCCCCGGCGAGCAGGCGGAGCTGGGTGCCCAACTCGGTGACGCTCACGCACGCCTCGGCGAAGGGCAGCCGCTCCCGGTGGATGCGCCCGTCGCGCCCGACGAGCTCGATGTCCACCCCGGCGCGGTCGATGCCGACCAGCAGTGGCCGCTCGGCCGGGAGGCAGCGGCACACGCGCAGCGCCATCCGCGGCACCACCTGGCAGCGCGGGTCGTTGAGATGGTCCAGCCAGTGCCCCTCGAGGTCGGCGAAGGGGTCGGGCCCGGAGGA
>NZ_JAALEE010000518.1:0-741 GCF_014145265.1 Dietzia sp. CW19
CAGCCGCTCGTGCAGGGCCTCGCGCTCGTCCTCCGGCGCCGCTGCGAGCGTGCGCTTGTGCAGGATGCCCACCGCGGCCTTGGCGCCCATCACGGCCACCTCCGCGTCGGGCCACGCGAACACGGCGGAGGCGCCCAGCGCGCGCGAGTTCATGGCGATGTAGGCGCCGCCGTAGATCTTGCGGGTGACCAGCGTGACGCGGGCGACGGACGCCTCCGCGAAGGCGTGCAGCAGTTTGGCGCCACGCCGGACGACGCCCTCCCACTCCTGGGAGACCCCGGGGAGGTAACCGGGGACGTCGACGACGACGAGGAGCGGTACGCCGAACGCGTTGCACAGGCGGACGAACCGGGAGGCCTTCTCGGCCGACTCGGAGTTGAGGCAGCCCCCCAGGCGGAGCGGGTTGTTGGCGATCACGCCGACCGTGCGGCCCGACATCCTGCCGAAGCCCACCACGATGCTGGGCGCCCACTTGGCCTGGAGCTCCTCGAAGGTCGTGCTCCCGTCCAGCTCGGACGAGTCGAGGATGCCGTGGACGAGGGGGCGCACGTCGTAGGCCCGCTTGGGTGACTCCGGGAGCAACCCCGCCAGATCCGTGTGGTCGCCCTCGAGCGCCCGCAGATCGAACTCACCCTGCGCGGACAGGAGGTTCACCAGCCGCCGCGCGCGGTGCAGAGCGTCCCGCTCGTCAGAGGCGGCGATGTGACACACGCCGGACTTGCGGTGGTGGACGTCCTGGCC
>NZ_JAALEE010000518.1:812-2054 GCF_014145265.1 Dietzia sp. CW19
GTTCCCCGGTGACGGAGCGGACCACGTCGGGTCCGGTGACGAAGATCTTGCCCGCCGGCGCCATGATCACGACGTCCGTGAGCGCGGGGCCGTACGCGGCACCGCCGGCGGCGGGCCCGAGCACGACCGAGATCTGCGGCACGTGGCCCGAGGCGCGGACCATGGCCTCGAAGACCAGGCCGACCGCGTGCAGCGCCTCGACGCCCTCGGCGAGTCGTGCCCCTCCCGAGTGCCACACGCCCACGACGGGCAGGTGCTCGTCGATGGCGGTGTCGATCGCGTGGACGATGTGACGGCACCCGTCCAGACCCATCGCGCCACCCATGACGGTGGCGTCGGTGGCATAGGCGATCGTGGGTTCGCCGTCGATCAGGCCCCGCGCGGCGAGCGCGCCCGACGCGTCGGGTTCCGTGAGGAACTCCAGTGATGCCGGATCGAAGAGGTTCTCGAGCCGGGCGACGGGGTCGCGCGGGTCGATCTGGGTGTTCTGGTCCACGGTGCTCGTGATGGTCATCGAATGCAGTCCTTTCCGCGGCGCACCTCCCGGATGGGAGGGTGCGCTCCTTATGGACCCCCGGACTGGCTGGTGTGGGGGAGGCGAGCGATCCGGGACCCCCGTCCCTGATCGCGCCTTCCGCCCGTCACCCCGCGTGACGCGGGGTGCTCTCGTGTGTCGGGTCCCGGACGTGGGGTGGAGACGCGGGCTCGTCTGGTGCACCGACCGCACCTTCGGCCCTGAACGCGTCCCCGCCCCGTGCTCCGGGACGTGGTGTCAGCTCTGGTCGATCTTCTGGATGTAGTCGACCGCATCCTGCACAGTACGCAACTTGGCGAGGTCCTCGTCCGGGATCTCCACCCCGTAGCGGTCCTCCGTCTGGACCGCGATCTCCACCATGGAGAGCGAATCGATGTCCAGATCGTCCACGAAGGACTTCTCCGGGGTCACCTCGGAAGGCTCGATTCCGGTGACCTCCTCGACGATCTCCGCAAGTCCGGAGATGATCTCGGCCTCGGTGCGTGCCATGTGGTGTCCTTTCTGGTGGTGTCGTCGCGCCCGGTCGGGCACGGCGGGGTCGTCATGACGCGACCGCCGGGCGAGGCCGGCGACCGCGGGTTCGTGGGGGTGGTCTACGCGCCGCTGAGGGCGGGGACGGCGTCGAGCGCGTCCTCCAGGTCCTCGGGCGTGGTGACGCCGTGCCGGGGCACCTCGCGCATCATGCGCTTGGCCAGGCCGACGAGCGA